>CAZUZW010000032.1:0-27034 GCA_964624855.1 uncultured Vicinamibacteraceae bacterium | reverse complement strand
ACAACCCGACCGAGTCGGCGTGGTTTCAAACGACCGTCAATCTTAAAGACGTAATCTCGCTCCTGAACTTTTCCAATGATCGAAGCATAGGTACTCGGACGGCCGATTCCATTCTCTTCGAGTTCCTTCACAAGTGTCGCTTCTGTAAACCGCGGCGGAGGCTGCGTAAACTTCTGCTCCGGTATCAATTTCTTGACCGCAAGTACGTCGCCTTCACGAAGGCTTGGTAACAACCCACTTCCGTCGCGAGATTCTTTATCCGATGACGATCCAACCTTCTCGGCATCCCCTTGCGACGTATCTTTTTCATACACAGCCATCCAGCCACTAAATTTAGGCACCGAACCTTTGGCACGAAATAAGTAGTCAGCAGCAGCAATATCCACAGTGGTGTCATCGAATGTTGCCGGTGGCATTTGTGAAGCAACGAATCGATTCCAAATCAAGCGGTAGAGGTAGTACTGGTCATTGTTTAAGTGCGGTCGAACCGTCTCTGGATCATAGGCAGTCGAGGTCGGCCGAATCGCTTCATGAGCATCTTGCGCATCCTTCTTCGTCTTATATTTATTAGGAGATTCCGGAACAAACTCATCTCCATACGTTTGCCGGATGAGATCACGCACATCTCCAATGGCCTGGTCCGAAACCCGCGTCGAATCAGTACGCATATACGTGATCAGTCCAACCACGCCCTCTCCCGGTAATTCAATACCTTCGTAAAGCTGTTGCGCTATTGCCATCGTGCGTTTCACGGGCGAACGTGACGCCTGTTGCAACTTGCTCGTAATAAACGGTGGCAGGGCCGACTTCTTGCGCTCTTTCGTGGAGACAGACTTAACACTGAATTGAGACTTTTCGAGATCTGTCAGTATCTCGTTCGCCTGCGCTTCGTTTTCAATCTTGACAGCGTTCTTACCTTTCTTGGCAAGTTTGGCCTGAAATTCTGGCGGCGAGGCCCCTGCAAGCTGAGCGAACAAGTGCCAATACTCTTCAGATTGAAACGCATCGATCTCGTCCTCACGATCACATATCAACCTCAAGGCAACCGATTGGACACGGCCTGCACTTAATCCCCGTTTGACTTTGCCCCACATCAACTTGCTTAGCTTGTACCCTACAAGCCTGTCGACAGCCCGACGCGCCTGTTGTGCATCAACCATGCGACGGTTAATCTCTCCAACGTTATCGAGGGCTTCCGAAACTGCTCGTTTCGTAATCTCGTTAAAAATAAGTCGACCAATTTTTCGCTTCTTTCGTTTGGTACTGAGTAGTTCGGCCAAATGCCAGGCGATCGCTTCCCCTTCCCGGTCTGGGTCTGTCGCGATATAAATTTCGTCCACAGCCTTTGCATCGGCTTTCAACTCTTTTATAACTTTTTCATTGGTAATTTCGTAATCGAGAACAAAACCGTTGTTCGTGGCAATGCCCTCATCCAACCGGTGGCCAGCCTTAGATACTTTCTTGGGAGACTTCGGTAAATCACGCACGTGGCCCACCGAAGCTTTGACCTTATAGTCCTTCCCGAGATATTTGCCTATCGTCTTAGCCTTGGCCGGCGATTCAACGATAACAAGAGCTTTCGCCATGTGGTCTCAACTTTCCTCATAAGCTCTGGGTAACGAACTTCATATATATCTACGTTACATCATCCCGGCAAGAGACTATGTCGATCCGGCCAGGATTGATTTGAGCAATAGAGAATCCTTGAAACGGAAACTTGGCGAAAAATCGCCACTTTCACGCCTGAAAAGCGCTGTTTAGACTCGCATCTTGTCGTGGTTCTTGATACGGAAAAGCAGCAAGAACTCGCCTCACCATGTCCGTAAACGTCTTAAGTTCAGAAAAATCAACAGTTGAGAGAATAAGAACAAGTGGCAAGATTCAAGCTCAGGTGATACCGCTGCGCCCATCAGCTACAGGACTATGCTCACCAGCTGGTCTGAGGACGAGCGGAGTCAAAACTACCGTAAGAATTCTTCCGTCAGTACAACAATTCTTAGTAAATCGATAGCCACCCTAAGTATTGGGAGACTCTGATAGTTTGAAAACTTGTCGAAAAGACTCACCTATCGGTCACGTCAAACCCGAGATATATACCCGAATTATGCAACCCTCAAAATCCCAAGAACAATGAGACTTGCCGCTCTATGAACACGTGGATATAGTGGATAGGAACGATATGCTTTTCAGGAACCTCCTGCTCGCGATTCTGTTAACTGTCAGTAACTCAGCTTTTGCCCAGGCAGACGAGCGCTCCGACGCGAGAGCTCAAGTTGATTTCGGAATTGCCGTCGCACAAAAAGGTCTCTGGAAAGAGGCGGTCTATCGCTGGGAACGAGCTTCGAAGATTGATCCTAGTTATGCTGCTGCCTGGAACAATCTTGGTATTGCCTACGAACAAGAAGGCCTGTTTGCCGAAGCCCGGGAAGCTTATGAAGTTGCGCTTGATTTAGAACCGAATAACATCATGATCCAACAGAATTATGATCTCTTTAGGGAAATCAATGACCGTGTTCAAAGCGATCGCTAGTCTGACTCTGTTACTAACAAGTTTGGCTTGTACAAGCTTGTACGAGATTCCTGTCGAAACGCCACTTGAACCCAAACTGGACACCACTGGTTTCCAGCGGATTTTGATCGCGGGATTTGTCGTCGGAGGAACCGATGATGTCGACACCAATCTGGAGACCGCCAGATTGTTAAGGAGTCAACTGCGAACTAATTCAGATCTCGACGTCATCGATTCTGAAGTTATTTCCTTAATAACTGCCGCTGAAGAACAAGCCGATTTCGTCCAACCAATTAGACCGACACCTGAAGAAAACAACTCGGTCAATCAGCGATTAGGCAACGCCGATACCGACTCGGCAGAAGAACTCTCAGAAGAAGATCTCGAAGCTTACGAGCAAATTTTTTCAGACGCCAGTTACTGGCGGCAACTCGGCGAAGAACATCAAAACCCACTTATCGTGACGGGAACCATCCATTTCGCTCCATACGAACGCGCGGGTATGGTGTCGCGCGAGCGAGAAGTCTACGATTCGCTAGGAAGACGGCGGGTCGTTCCGACCCGGACCTACCAAGAACGTAGAGGGTACGTTCTTAGTCCAACATTCATTTTCATAGACGGTGGTACGGGTGCAACCCTGTATACCGAGCGACATCGCGAAGAAATTCTCTATGACGCTCGCCAAAATACGCCTGCATTATCGTCATATTTTGAGCTAATGGACCGCCTCTTACCTTCATTCTTGGGAACCTTAAGTAACGAATCAATCCGCGGCACTCGAATCCTACTTCGATAGGATAGCTTTACAGAGAACCAACTGCAGTAGTACTCTGTCTGTTTGTATTTTGGGCTGGCGCGCCTCCCGATGTCTCGCACTAAGTGTGGTAGCTAGTTGGCAGATACAAGATCGTAGCTAAATTCACGAAAGGGTTGCCTGGTGTATGCGATTATTGATAGCGGTGGAGGCCAGACGAAGGTCGAGCCTGGCAAACAGGTCACAGTCAGCCGTCGACCCGAAGCGATAGGTGAGGCTGTCACCTTCGACAACGTCCTCCTAGTAGCTACCGACGACGGAACGTTTGTCAGTGGAACACCCCATGTAGCGGGCGCCAAGGTACTCGGAATCATCGAAGGTGAAGTGCTAGACAACAAGGTTCGGGTATTCATAAAAAAACGGCGGAAGGGTATGCGCCGAACAATAGGTCATCGAACGAAGTTCACACAGGTTCGAATCACGGACATCGAAACAAAACAAGCCAAGGGCTAAGCAATTATGGCACACAAGAAAGGTCAAGGAAGCTCCAGAAACGGTCGAGATAGCCAAGCTCAGCGACTGGGAGTAAAACGCTTCGATGGCAACATCGTTAAAGGAGGCGCCATCCTAGTACGACAACGTGGACGCCGCTTCAAGCCTGGCACCAATGTCGGTCTAGGAAAAGACGATACTTTGTTTGCGACCACAGCTGGTCGGGTCCAGTTTGAAGACCACGGTTCTCGCGGTCGTGTGATCAGTATTGTACCGTTCCCTGGATAGCCATCCTCGGTACCGGTATGTTCGTCGACCACGTCGAAATTTCGGTAGCGGCTGGTGATGGCGGAAGGGGTTGTTCAAGCTTTCGCCATGAAAAATTTGTTCCTCAAGGTGGCCCTGACGGCGGCGACGGTGGTCGTGGAGGCTCAATACACATCAGAGCAAGCTCACACCACAACACGCTGATCAATTATAGATTTCATCCACAGTTTCGCGCTAAGCGAGGCGCTCACGGAGAGGGCTCGAACCGGTCAGGGCGCTCGGGTGAAGACCTCTACCTTGAGGTTCCAATTGGAACAATCGTTTTCCACAAGACCCCGGAAAACGAACTCTTTAAACTCGCCGACCTGACGACCGTCGACCAAGATGTAATTGTTGCTCGCGGTGGCCGCGGAGGGCGTGGAAACCAACATTTCTCCAGTTCGACGAATCAGTCCCCGCGACGCGCCGAACCAGGACAACCCGGGGAACTACGCAACTTAACACTTTCCCTTAAACTACTCGCCGACGTCGGTCTCGTCGGCTTTCCCAACGTAGGGAAATCCACGCTGATATCTCGATTGTCTGCGGCAAAACCAAAAATCGCCAATTATCCCTTCACAACTCTAACTCCACATCTAGGCGTTGTGAACTTAAGCGACCAGCGTAGCTTCGTTATGGCCGACGTACCGGGTCTCATCGAAGGAGCTCATGAAGGTCAAGGACTCGGACATCGCTTCTTAAGTCATCTTGAACGCACAAAAGTCTTGGTACAAATTATTGACGTGTCCTCTGCTTCAGGACGAAATCCAGTTGAAGACTTTGAAATTGTCTGCCGCGAGCTCACATCGTATTCTGTCCCATCGGTAGAATCAATCACCACAGCTCTGGGCAGTAAACCACAGGTGGTTGCAGCCAATAAAATCGATGCACTTGACGACCCGAACCGTTTAAAGCAACTGCGCGAACACCTTGACACACTTGGTGTTCCTCTCTTCGAAATCTCGGCAGTTACGGGAAAAGGCCTGGAACAGTTTCGAGAATCGATTTGGCAGGCAGTCAATTCTATCGACACACCACCTAATCAGACGACAGGAGATTCGTTGGAGTGAGTGAATCACCACGTATCGGAGTTTTTGGTGGCACGTTTGATCCTATTCACTCGGGCCATTTGGATGTAGCGAAATCTGCGCATCTGGCGCTGAATCTATCCAAAATAATTTTCGTTCCTACCAAGAATTCTACTCATCGACACTCCGCACCTATTGCATCAGGTCATGACCGTTTAGCTATGGTGAAATTGGCAATCACTGGCGCTAGCAGTTATCGAGTCAGCGACCAAGAGTTGCGAGAAACTGGCCCCACTTACACATCCGACACTCTTGAAATGTTCCTTAAGGCCGGTACAAGTCCGTTGCAACTTTTCTTTATCGCTGGATCTGATGCGTTTGCAGACATTACCTCTTGGTACAACTACCCACACATTCTGGACTTGGCTCATTTTCTAGTTGTGTCCCGGCCAGCTCGACCAGTCTCTACACTACGGAATCAACTGCCTAACCTGGCGACCCGGATGAAGGATGTCAACATGCAGGTCAGTGAGAATTCTCCGAACCGACAAACATGGATCTGGTTGGTGGACGGCGAAACAAGAGACATTTCATCTTCGAACATCAAAAAACGATTGGCCAATGGAAAATCAATAGCCGGCTTAGTGCCACCACTAGTTGCAACACACATAAAACAATATCGAACGTATGCCATTCGTGACACGGACGGTGGTGTGAATGAATGAACCTAAAATAAAAACATTGAAGAACACAATGGTCCTACCCGACATGATCAATGAAGCTGTAAATGCTGCCCTAGAAAAGAAGGGGCAAGATATAGTCGTGCTCAATCTTTCCACATCGGGTGCATTCACCGATTACTTTGTAGTCTGTTCCGGACAAACAGGACGTCAAGTTCGGGCCATCGTTGACGGAATTCTTAAGATGCTTCGAGAAAATGGCACTAGACCGTCTCATGTGGAAGGATACGATAATGGAGAATGGGTGCTTATCGACTGTTTCGACTTCATAGTCCATGTCTTCACCAAAGAAACCCGTCTTTTTTATGACCTTGACCGTCTTTGGGGAAATGCGACGCGTATGGAATTCTCTAATTCGAACTGAAGAATGGGCAAGAACGTTAACAAACTACCGTAATAAGTGTTGGCGACGCGACAATAGCTATCCTGAGGTTTCAAATCGAGCCTCGACTAAGGTAGCCACCTCCAAAGCAACATCATCAGAAGGTCGCTCACCATCTACCCGAAGCCAACTGGAATGCTGAGCCTGCCGAAGATAACTTTCTCTAACACCAACCTGAAGTGCATGGTCCTGTTCGTAGCGGTCACGCCCTGTAGCCTTACGTTTTAACGAAGTTTCTGGAGCAATATCGAGAAAGACTGTCAGATCCGGCGCTGGTAAGAACCGTTGAATAGTTACAAGCCATTCAACATCAAGCCCTTGGGCTTCTCCATATGCGATGCTAGATGCAATATATCGGTCACACAACAGGGTAATACCTGCCTGCTGCCATCGTTCAATATCTGACTTTCGTTCGCACCGATTTGCTACGTAGAGCAGCTGCATTACTTCGGCGGTGTAATCCCGTTCGCCTTGCAACGCTCTGGCAATCTCTTCACCAATGGATGTGCCGTAGTCTGGGAAAGAAACAACTCGTGCTTTTCGGCCAGCCGACCGAAGCAGATCACGGAGCCGTTTTGATTGAGTTTCCTTTCCGCTTTGGTCTAATCCTTCGAATGCTATCAGCATGACATCAAGTTTGTTTGCAAAATAAAATTTAAGGTCCTAGCTTTCTTGAGCCAGCATTTCCTCGGTTGTTTGCCGACGCCGAATCACACTCCAAGTTGAATTATCAACCAGCACCTCAGCCGGCAACGGATGGCGATTATAGTTGGACGCCATTGTTGATCCATAAGCACCAGTATCACAAATAGCAAGAAGATCGCCGACGCAAGGTAATGGCATCATAATCTTCCTGCCAAACACGTCACTTGTTTCACAAATCGGGCCCACCACATCACATGTGACAAGAGCAGTGTCGTTGGGTTTCAATAATTCGATCCGGTGGAAGGAACCATACAAAGCCGGTCGAATTAACTCGCTCATACCAGCATCAACAACAACAAAATATCGACCGTTACCTTGGGGCTTGACATCAACTACCGCTGAAATAAGTACACCCGCAGGACCAATGATCCATCGACCTGGCTCAGCAATGATCGACAAACCGGTTTCTTTAATGGCGCTAACCACAGTTTTCCCATACGCAGTCGCAGAGGGCACCGCCGTTCCATCGTACGAAATACCGAGACCACCTCCGACATCGATGTACTCCAAATCAACCCCTACACTGGCAAGATCACGGGAAAAAGCAACCACAGCTTTCGATGCGTTCTTAATTGGTTCTAGGTCTATTAACTGAGATCCGATATGGACATGTAAACCTACTAAGTTAAGCCCTTTCTGCAAGACCACCCAGCGGCAGATTTCCCCAGCCTGATCAATAGGAATACCGAACTTATGAGATAGCTGACCAGTGGAAATTTGTGGATGAGTTCCTGATTCGACACCGGGATTGATTCGAACCGCCACGCGAGCTTTAACACCATGAGATCTAGCGATCCTGTCGATACGTTCCAGTTCTCCACGCGACTCTACATTAATAGCGAAAACGCCCAAACGAACCGCAAGTTCAAGTTCCGCGGGAGATTTCCCTACACCTGTAAATACAATGTCCTCTGGATCGAAACCGGCCCTTGTCGCGACCGCGATTTCACCACCAGAATTCGCATCCACACGACCACCAAGACTACGTATGAGACGTGCAATCCCTATTGTTGAATTAGCTTTAAGTGCATAGTGGATGCGATGCGGGTAGTCACCAAATGCCATATCAAGCTCCCGATAGCGATCTCGGACGACCGACGCATCGTAAACATAAACTGGTGTACCCGCTTCTCGTAGTATCGCTTCAATCGAAACGCCATCACAGACAGTCGTCGATCCAGATAAAATTTCCGCCACCATATTTCAATCCTACTAGTCGCTCGTCCGGCGTTGGAGTGCTTGCGCCACCCCATTTAAATTTCCAAAAAACATTGTACGCTGTGGAAGTTTGACGGTCCAAGAACAACCCGCGATACCAGTCCCTGTCGCAAGTAACCTCAATTGTATGAGACTGAATACCCGGTGCCCTAGGTTGGGCAATTTTGCACTAAGAACTCGTCTGGGTTTCGTTAACAGGCGTAACGGCTGGTTGAACCATGGCTGGTTCTGTTGGGGACTCAACAAGACGCCACGCATTGACATCCTCAAGAATCTTCTGAGCAAAGCTCGCGTGTAAAGCATGCCCGCCCCGGTGGGCAACCAAATGGCCAATGAGTGGGTACCCAACCAGGGACAAATCACCAATCACATCAAGAATCTTATGTCGGACAAACTCGTCTTCAAACCGTAATGAACTATTCAACACTCCGGTTTCACCCAAAACAACTGCGTTGTCTAGCGACGCACCTAGAGCAAGACCACGCTGGCGAAGCATTTCCGCCTCTTTAAGAAAGCCAAACGTCCGAGCTGGCGCAATCTCATCCACAAAGACGGCTTCGGTAAGCCGCATTGTTCGCGACTGGTGACGGAGCAATGGATGGTCAAAACTAATGCTATATGTGACCTTGAAATGGTCGGATGGATACAGCGCGATTCGCTTGTCTCCACGTGACAAGGCAATCGGTCGGATAACCTTTAAAAACTTTCGGGTTGCCGAAAGCTTTCGAATACCAGCTTCGTGTACCAAGTAGACAAATGACGCCGCACTGCCATCCATGATCGGAACTTCGGCTTGATTAAGCTCAACAATCGCGTTGTCAATTTCCAAGCTCACTAGCGCTGCGAGCAGGTGTTCGACTGTCTCGACAGACGCTGCATCACGAGCCAACCCTGTCGCATAGTGCATGCTGTCGACATGAGTCACATCGGCCGGTATCTCCAAACCATCAAGATCGAGCCGCTTAAAAACTATCCCGTGATCAACTGGAGCAGGTCTGAGACGAAGAGTAACCTTGTTTCCGGAATGAAGTCCGATACCAGAACATGCGACGGGTCGTCGAATGGTCTGTTGACTTACAACTGAGGCAGTTCCTTGCATTATTTAGCCAAGTTAAATGTGCCTAAACTAACGCCGGCCAAAATACTCATTTAGACGGTCGTTTGATACTTATTTTTGTTAACTTTACAGAAATTCACCAAATGGCGCATGTAGCTAATAGAAATCTAACTCACTTATATAAGACAAACTACTGCCATTGATACCAAAACTACTGCAATTATTAGCACAAATTTATCACAAAAGCTCAATTAACATCAGGGCCACACTCAAAGAATGTCGTCAAGATGCCTCTGTAACATTGGTCCCAAATGATGACCGGTCCACGACGACTGAACCTGTGCAACTTCCTCCGGAGTACCTTCTGCCACAATTTCTCCACCGCCTTGGCCTCCCTCTGGGCCAAGGTCTATCACGTGATCGGCCGATTTGATTACGTCGAGATGATGCTCGATGACAATAACCGTATTCCCCTGGTCTACGAGTTTATTGAGAACATCCAGCAGTCGACTTGTATCCTCAAAATGAAGTCCAGTTGTTGGTTCATCCAGAACATAAAGGGTTTTACCTGTACTTCGCCGCGACAGTTCCTTGGAGAGTTTTACTCGCTGTGCCTCACCCCCGCTTAACGTAGTGGCCGACTGACCTAGTTGAATATAACCGAGACCCACATCCTGCAACGTCGCCAACTTTTTCGCTATCGCAGGAAAATGTTCCAACAAAGACATACCTTGATCAACCGTCAAGTTAAGAACATCAGCAATAGAGGTTCCTCGATAGGAGACTTCGAGCGTTTCTCGATTGTATCTTCTGCCTTTGCAGTGCTCACAGGTGACGTAGACATCGGGAAGAAAATGCATTTCGATTGGCATGAGACCAGCACCTTGACACGTCTCACAACGACCACCTTTGATGTTAAACGAAAAACGCCCTGGCTTATAGCCTCTCGCACGAGACTCAGGAAGCATCGCAAACAGGTCGCGAATAAAAGTGAAGGCCCCCGTGTAGGTCGCGGGGTTCGACCGCGGTGTCCTCCCAATAGGTGATTGGTCGATCTGAATTACCTTGTCTATTAGTTCAAGTCCTTCAATGCCATCGTGGGCACCAGGCTCATCCACCGCTCTATAAATCGCTCGGGCAAGCGAGCGGTACAGGATGTCGTTTACCAGAGTTGACTTGCCAGAACCACTCACGCCTGTCACTGCCGTCAACAACCCCAAGGGAATGGAAACGTCAATGGATTTAAGGTTATTTTCCCTAGCTCCCCTAACAATAAGTTGTCGTTTCGACAGCGCCCGTCGAGTCACCGGCATAGGAATCGTTCGTTCCGCTCGCAGATACTGCCCTGTGAGCGAACCGTCGCCGTCGGTTAAAAGTTTTGACGGCGGGCCCTGAAAAATTACCCGCCCCCCATGCTCACCCGCGCCACGTCCAAGATCAATGACATAGTCAGCTGATCTGATCGTCTCTTCATCATGTTCGACAACAACTACTGTGTTTCCCAAGTCTCGCAAACGACTAAGAGTGTCCAATAGTAGACGGTTATCACGTTGGTGCAGTCCAATTGAAGGTTCGTCAAGAACATAGAGCACTCCGCTCAGATTGGAACCAATCTGGGTAGCCAGCCGGATGCGCTGGGCTTCACCTCCAGAGAGCGTCGCAGTCCCGCGTGCCAGCGTAAGATAGCCCACGCCGACGCCTGTCAAAAACTCCAAGCGCTCTCGTATTTCTCGAACCACGCGGTCGGCCACAAGCGCCTCTCGTTCTTCTAACTTGAGACTATCGACAACGCACTTCGCCTCGGCAATTGGTAAATTGACATAGTCGGATATCGTCCGCCCCTTGACCTTAACCGCGCAGCTCTCAGGTCGGAGTCGGTCACCACTACAAGCTGGGCAAGAACGTAGCGACCGATATGAATCGAGGTTCTCCTGCTGTTCCCAAGAACCCTCTTCGTATCGTTTTCGTAGGTTAGGAATAATCCCTTCAAAGTCTCGCCCAAATGGTTCGACCTTTAAACGTCCATTTCGCCGTCGTCCAGAAGGTGCTACTTGAGAACCCTTATTCCCCTTCGGACCATAGAGCAACACCTCTTGGTGCTTCTGCGACAACCGCGCGAATGGTCGTGCTAGATCAAAACCGAAGTGACGCGCCAATTTTGACAAAGCGTGCTTTACAAACTTCTCATCGACCTCAGCCCACAGTGCAATCGCACCGGCTGCTAAGGACTTTGAGTGATCGGGCACAATTCGCGCCGGATCAAAATCTTCGACGGCACCAAGCCCGTGACACTGAGAACACGCGCCATGAAGCGAATTGAACGAAAAGATTCGGGGTGTCAACTCAGGCATGTTGATCCCACACTTAACGCACGCCAATCGTCTCGAAAACAATCGATCGCCGCTACTTAAGGTATTCACTATCACAAGGTTATTCGCGAGACTCAGCGCCGTCTCAACTGACCTAGTGACACGACTGGCGACACTAGACCGCACCACCAATCGATCGACTACCACTTCGATCCAGTGATTTTTCCGGCGGTCCAACCGGATACTATCTTCAAGTGACCGAATTTCACCGTCGACCCGTGCCTTAAGAAACCCCTTGCCCCGAAGACTGGCCAGTTCTTTTTTGAACTCGCCCTTTCTTCCTCGCACAATGGGAGCTAAAACATTTACACGTTCGTCGGTTGGACCACTGGTCACCGCTGCGACAATTTGGGACACCGACTGCGATGAAATAGGAATTCCACATGAGGAGCAGTATGGAATTCCTATATTCGCAAATAGTAGGCGGAAATAATCGTAAATCTCGGTAACAGTTCCGACGGTGGAACGTGGGTTAACTCCCGTCGTGCGCTGCTCGATGGAAATTGCCGGAGACAATCCATCAATTTGATCCACATCCGGTTTATCAACCTGCTCAAGAAACTGACGAGCATAAGCCGAAAGCGACTCAACATATCGTCGCTGTCCTTCAGCATAAACCGTGTCGAAAGCAAGTGAAGACTTCCCGGAACCTGACAGACCGGTAACAACAACTAACTGGCGACGTGGAATCTGGACATCGATATTCTTGAGATTATGTACACGGGCACCGCGTACATCGATCCAGTCCTGTGGCATTAGTACCGTCGATCGTATCGTCTAGAAATTAAGCTGATGATCGTAACATGCTCACGGCCCGCTGCTTAAAGGTAGAAGCGGGAGATTAAGACGATAAGCGGCGTCACTTGAGACTACTACCATGCCACCTCGTGGGTCGAAAGCTAGGCCAACGAGTCCAATCGCTGCTAACACAAGGCTCGTTGTTCCATCGTTTTCAACGCGATAGATGCCGCTAAGTCCAGCCAACGCCTCAACAACGTACAAGTGTCCACGAGCATCAAACGCTAAGCCTTGCGGCCGACCAAAAAAAGAACAGAGCGACTCAACCTTCCCGTTTTGGTCCACTCGGTAAACTGAATCACGTGGCGAAAGAGTCGGCGCCGTTACATAAAGGCAACCATCTGGTCCTTCGGCCAGGTGAAATGCCGCGACACTCGCTGGAAGCGTTGTAAATGGCTCAGCCTGACCAGATGTTGAGACCCGAAAAATCGTTCCAGAACGATCACCGACATATAGAGTCCCGTCTGGCGAAAAAGCCAGACCACAGGCCACGCCGAGATCAGAAACAACAGCTTCGGATGTCCCGTCGTCACCCACACAATACACAACACCCTCAAACCGACTCGACACATGCAGTCGCCCATCTGGAGAAAATGCCAGAGAAGTAGCATTTGTGATTCCGGACGCAAAAGGTGCCCGAAACTTATTATTTTCCACGCGAAACAACGAGACTGGCGACTGCTCTCCCCGGGGCCCACTATACGTCAAATAGATTCGGCCCTGACTGTCAACAGCCGGACTGTCAACTTGATGAATGCCAGTAGCTACGCGTTCGCCAATCTCAACAAAACCCGTCTCACCAAGAGCGCCTTCAATTCGAACCGGTGTAGAACCACCTTCTGCTTCTGCGGGTACCACAGCTGTAATTTTTCGAGCCGAAGCGGTTACAACCTGAGCACGGTTTGTCCCTAGATGGACAAGAGGAACGACAGTCCCATCAGATATTAAGTTGGTTCCTTCGATAGTAAACCTACCGCCCTGGAGAGCCCACTGCGGCTGGATAGCATTAATACGGGGACGCCTAATTGAGGAGTGCATCAACGAACTATCGACATTAAAAGTACAAAGAAATAATTATTCTCACTGAACCGTGTTACGAATCGTCCAACTCGACATTCCAATATAAATAGTCCTGCCAGCTGTCAGGCGTAGCATCAATTCCAACCGTGAAACGTACGAGAGGTTGACGAGTTGGACGGCAGGGTTGGCGAATAAGTCGTAAACCAGCTTGTTCTGGTGTCCGCCCCCCTTTTCGACGATTACATTTAATACAAGAAGTAACGATGTTCTCCCAATCCTTTCGTCCCCCTTGGGAAACCGGTACTAAATGATCGAATGTCAACTCTGAAACTGGAAATCCTCTGCCGCAATACTGACATTCATGATTATCGCGAGCGTAGATGTTCGCACGGGAGAACGGCACATAATTGAAACGCCGCCGAATCGTGATATACCGCAAGAGGCGAATCACAGAGGGAAGCTTGAAGCTAACAGAAACAGACCTCACCTCACGGTCATAGACAGAGATAATTTCTACTTTGCCTTGACACCAGAGTGTGATCGCCTTGCGCCAATCCACGACCTTTAAAGGTTCGTAAGTAGCGTTTAATAAAAGTGTCTGCTCCATTTACCTAGTTTCATTCTCACTCGCAACAATGACAGTGTCAAGTTTCTTAATACCTGTAACATATTGTTAAAAATAGAGTTACTACATTCTTAATCTAGTCAAGATCGCTCAGCGATGACCGAAGTATTAACTGCGGATCCAGTTCCGTAAAAGCTCCAGTTAATTCGATCCGCGCAGCCTGATTCGCAGCAGTAAGAGGAAAACGTGGATCGCCACCCACATAACCAACCAAATCAAGAGCTGCTTTTAGACCCGAGATACCATAGACACGAGTAACGAGTTTTGCCAGCGGCGTCAATCGTCGCTGGAGTTCTCTTGCTGGCTCATATTGACATGACCGAACCAAGTCGAATAATTCGACACACTCGTTCGGAACAATCACAGCCAAAGCCAAAATCCCACCTGCGGCACCTGACATGAGGCTTGCATAGAAAGTGGGAGCCGAGCCAACGAGAACACTAAAGTCGTCAGGGGTTTGGTCAACAAGAGCCGAGACATAGCCAATATCCGGACCGGATTCCTTCATGCCGACAATGTTCGGATGCTCCGCAAGGGCGACTACAACTTCAATTGGAAGGGTAACTCCTGTTAAGGCCGTAAAGTTATACAGAATGACAGGAGCTTGCGAACCCTCTGCAATCGCCGTGTAGTGATCAATAAACGCCTGATCGGTTGTCTGTGCTTTGAAAATTGATGGCGTCCGTACCAAGACCGCATCAACTCCTAACTCCGACGCTCGTTGGGACGCTGCAACCGCTGCCTTTGTCGATTCCCGACCAGTCCCGGCAATCACCAAACGGCTGTCGGAAACCCGGCCTCGAACCGTATCAATAACAGTATCCGACTCTCGATCGTCCAACAGAGGTGCCTCCCCGTTGGAACCCAGTACAACAAGACCTCGAATACCAGTGGTCAACCAACGATCGACGTTACTTGCGAGGGCTGCACAATCGATATTCTCTTCGACTCCAGAAAATGGCGTCGGAATCGGTGGATATACACCCCTTAGATCCATTGTCACATTCTAGTCGCAGGCAGCAGGTTGAAACAGTCGGCTAGTCTCAACGTTATTTCGTGCGATGAGCCGACCGATCAAGTGAATTACAAAGCGAAATCTGAAGGTCTTAAAACCGCAACTAGCTATCAAGGGCCTTCCGCCCGGCACGTAACTTCACGTTCAGCCAAGAGAGGTTGCGACACAACTATGGCATCTGCTACTGGTTGACCGCCAATCAAGTGCTCTTGGATAATCCGCTCAATAACTGGCGGGTCACATCCCCTGTACCAAACGCCCTCAGGATAGACAACTGCAATTGGTCCACCCTCACATATTCGCAGACAGTTGGCTTTTGTTCTAAGAATGCCACCACGTTCAGAAAGCCCCAATTCTTTCAATCGACGTTTAAGATATTCCCAAGCAACCAGACTACGGTCCTTGTCACAACATTTCGGATTGGTCTGATCGCAACAAAGGAACAAATGACGCGAAGCAACGTCGACGCCGACAAGGACAGCAACCCCACGCTGACTTGCACGGCTACCCTTCTCCGGTGTTGAATGCGCCATCAATTGAGTCCTGAAATTCGTGTAGAAGTGGAAACGAAACTAACTGACACGTAGCATAACACTCAGACATGGCCAAGCAAGTCGGTTTCCTGGACAACTGGACCTCAATTTTCCTCGGCACAGTCGAGAGGGTAGGAAACCGCTTGCCACATCCGGCGACCCTCTTCGCCATCCTCGCGGTAGTCATAATCATTGTCTCAGGAATAGCTTCGACCTTAGGTCTCGAGGTTACACATCCTGGTACCGGTGAGTTAGTGCGTCCCGTCAGTTTGCTAACGGTCGATGGACTTCACCGAATCCTGACCGAAATGGTCACTAACTTCAGTGGGTTTGCCCCGTTAGGTGTTGTCCTCGTGTCTATGCTCGGAATTGGAGTAATGGAAGCGAGCGGCTTGATCGCCGCCGCTCTTCGTCTACTTGTACTATCCGCACCGAGACGTCTTCTCACCTTTGTAATCGTTTTTGCCGGAGTGCTGTCGAATACTGCTAGCGAGATTGGATATGTTCTCCTCGTCCCACTGGGCGGCATCATTTTTCTCGGCGCAGGACGTCATCCAATAGCTGGAATAGCCGCAGCGTTCGCAGGAGTGTCCGGCGGATACAGCGCTAACCTGCTGTTGGGAACTGTAGACCCACTACTCGCCGGGTTATCAGAAGAAGCAGCGCGTATCGTTGACGATGGCTATCGCGTAAATCCAGCCGCCAATTACTTCTTTATGGTCGTTTCGACCTTCGTCGTATCCGCGACCGGGACCTGGGTCACTGAACGTATCGTTATTCCTCGTCTCGGCGAGTACCAAGGTGAAGAGAAGCAGTCTAAAATCGAAGCCCTGTCAGAGGAAGAATGGCGAGGACTCCGATTCGCCGCAGCCGCATTCGTCTTAGTGGGCGCCTGGGTTCTCTGGGGCACGGTTCCGCCTGACGGGTTTCTCCGCAACCCTGAAACTGGAAGCCTTCTGAGATCGCCATTTCTTTCTGGAATTGTTGCCTTTATTTTTCTTGGAGGTACCGCCGTAGGAGTTGCTTATGGCGTAGGTAGCCGAAAATTTCGTAGTGACACCGACGTCATGGACGGCATGGGAAAAACCGTTAGCACTTTGGGAAGCTACCTAGTATTGGTCTTCTTCGCCGCTCAGTTTGTCGCCTATTTCAACTGGACAAATCTGGGCTTAATATTCGCTGTAAAGGGAGCGGAGACACTTCAAGCATCTGGACTC
Organism: uncultured Vicinamibacteraceae bacterium; assembly: GCA_964624855.1. Lineage (GTDB taxonomy): Bacteria > Acidobacteriota > Vicinamibacteria > Vicinamibacterales > UBA8438 > CAUZIB01. The sequence continues at coordinate 10,266 of CAZUZW010000032.1, read as the reverse complement.
GGAGGAATTCCGCTGATGCTGGCATTTGTCGTGCTGTCAGCGATTATTAATCTCTTTATGGGCAGTGCCTCAGCCAAGTGGGCTGTCATGGCCCCAGTTTTTGTTCCCATGTTCATGCTTCTAGGATATACGCCAGAACTGACGCAAACGGCTTACCGAATTGGTGACAGTTCATCAAACATAATTTCGCCAATGATGTCCTACTTTGCCCTAATCGTTGCGTTCTTTGAGCGGTACGACAAGAAATCTGGTATCGGAACGGTCATCGCCACTATGTTGCCCTACACAGTGGTCTTTATGTTGGTCTGGTCAGTAGTACTTGTAGTTTGGATGCTTCTTGGCTTGCCAGTTGGACCTGGGGCAGGACTGACACTTGAGTAGTATCAAGAACCAGGAATCGAGAGATTAACCTTCAACACACCCGGCAAATTATCTTGCGTGTGCACGTCAAGATAAAGATCCCCCTCCTTCAAGAAGTGAAGCTCCCGCCCCGTCAAAATCCAGTGGCCAGACATTCGCGCACGTTTACCGCCCAAACGACGCACGGATGGCCCATTCTCAGAGTCGTCTAGCCTTCGGTGCAGGTCAATCGCTAAAACATCAGAGTCACGAATTCCATATACCGAAACTGAGTAATCGACTCGACGGGTCGACGAGTCCAACATAAAGCTGGCACGACCAGAAACATCACTTGTCGAAATCACCGATGCCTCAAGATCAACTGGTAAAGGTACCGTTGCCAAACTCGGCGTAAAGTCCGGCGGTTTACGATGAAAAGTGTTCTGCTCAAAAGCAAAGGCCAAACTGATCAAACGTGATTCGTCAAATGGACGTCCTAAGAGTTCTACGCCAACTGGCATACCATCACCGGCGAAACCAGCCGGCACAGAGATCGCCGGTAATCCCGAAATAGCGCTCAACGCGCAAGAACTACCTGGTTGAGACTGGCCAATCGGTCTCGCGGTCTGCCTAATGGTCGGATAGATCAATGCATCTAACTGATGCTCTTCCATCACCCCAACTGTAGTACTCCGGACTTGGCTCCGTTTTTCGAGTCGCTCGCGATACTCGTCAGTATCTCGGCTTTCGTATTCAAGAGAAGCGTGGAGACCGGTATCAATTATTTCGTGATACAGGCCCAAGGAAATCATTTCGCGCAGTGAACCTACAGTAGCACCGGGCGTCTGATCCAGATACGCATCAAAATCAAACTTGAATTCTTGCCCAATCACGGATGCCCCTTGAAGCAGTTCCGTCAGGTCAGGTTCTTCAATTTCGATAATTTCTGCACCATGTTCAACCATCTCCTGAACAGCCGCTTCAATGACATCACGAACCGGTTGTTCGGCTCTGCCCGAACCCATCAACGACATGACGATGCCTAATCGAGCTCCTTGCAAACTATCGGGGTCCAAGTACTCCGTATAGCTATCGGGAACATTGCCACGACTCAGTTCAGTCGTTGGATCCTCTGGGTCGTAACCAACGGTCGCATCCAGCACAATGGCCAAATCTTCAACCGACCGTGCTAAAGGCCCTCCAATATCCTGAGTAGTAGACAGCGGAATAATGCCATCGCCGCTTGCAAGCCCGCGAGTACCACGCAGTCCCACCAAAGCCTGATGTGATGAGGGAATCCGGATCGAACCACATGTATCGCTCCCCATTCCAACAGCCGCAAAGCTTGCCCCGATGGCAGCACCTGTCCCTCCGCTAGAACCACCCGGGTTACGGCTGGGATCATAGGGATTTCTCGTCTGTCCGGTAAGCGAACTGACCGTCGTGATCCCACGGGCCAACTCGTGCATATTGGTCTTTCCAAGAATCACCGCACCAGCTTGTCTCAACCTGTGAACCTGAAAAGCATCGTCCGGTGGCACAGATGTCGCAAGACCAAGCGTGCCCGCCGTAGTCGGCATATCAAAGGTGTCGTAATTGTCCTTTACCAGCACCGGAATCCCATGCAACGGGCCACGCACATCTCCATTGAAACGTTCCTCATCAAGCCTTACCGCATCACTCAATGCATTCGCATTCAAAGTGATTACCGAATTAAGTGCCGGTCCCCGACGATCGAATGCCTCAATTCGTTCGTAATACAAATTGACGAGCTCTTCGGACGTCACCAATCCCGATTCAAGAGCACTATTCAATTCCTGAATCGATTTCTCGGTGACATCAAAACCACCCTCAGAACCGCCGCTGGACTCACCGCAGGCGACTGAGGTTATGAAAAAGGCGGAACCAATAACGAGCAACAAGAGGCGCGGAAAGTAAACCCACGACGGGGGCAAATTTTGGCTCATGATGTTCTCCTTGAACAAATTGATTCTCCAATCCTGTCCAACAGTCAGCCGGTAGCGCCAAAAGTGAGCAATGTTTGCCAGAAAAATTAACGTATTCCTTTAGCTTCAACCGACCAAGCCCACACTCTTCAAACCTATTTTGCCACTCCTTGCTCAGATATTCATCTCACTAGGCTCGCTTTGATTCTCGATCCTGTCTTACATGATGGATAGACTTCCTCATAAAATGAATAGAAGATGCGACTTTTAACTAAAAGCACTTTGCCGCTGCTCAGTCTTCTGACCATCGTATCGCTGTTCGGCATGGGTGCCGGATCGGCGCCTGAGACATCCTCAATCACAGCAGCCGACCTAAGACGCGACGTATTCCAACTCGCGTCAGACGAAATGGGTGGACGACTCGTTGGTACCGATGGCAACCGCCTAGCGGCTGAATTCATCGCGGACCGCTTTGCCAATCTTGGATTGACATCGGTCGATCGAGAAGGAAATTATCGGCACACGTTTGAGCTCATCGTTCCGCGTTTAGGAACTAACAACCACCTGAATTTGACTGTTGGCAACGAACCTTTCTCGTCTCGACTTGGTAGTGATTTCTTTCCCGAACGATTCAGCGGGACTGGAACGGCAGAAGGCACACTCGTGTTTGCTGGTTATGGAATATCGGCACCAGAACTCGGCCATGACGATTACGGTGACGCGGACGTCACCAATCAAGTCGTTCTAGTGTTTGACCATGAACCGGGCGAAGCAGACCCGAACAGTGCATTTGACGGAACGATGCTGTCTGAATATTCACGGTCCGTGAGAAAAGCGCTGGAGGCCCAGCAACGCGGCGCTGTAGCAATAGTACTCATCGCAGACACCCATAACCATGCAATGGGACAATCGTTTAGTCAGCGAATGAGCACTACTTGGCCGAGGGACCAAGGGCGTGTGCCACGTTATCAACTAGGTAGCTGGGTCAACGAACTGCGGATCCCCGCCGTGCGTATATCAGTAGAGCACGCGGAACGTCTCTTAATGAGCTCACAGAACGATCCGCTAAGCTCGCTAGCGCAATTGGCTGAAACTTCTGGTGGAGCAACTTTGATTAAACGCCCTGATATTCGGTTAGACATCACAACGACCGTATACAGAGAACGGATTCCTGAGCACAACGTAGTAGGACTCATCGAAGGCACAGATCCTGTGCTCCGAAACGAGTGGATTATCCTGTGCGCTCATTATGACCATGAAGGAACGACTTCAAATGGAATCTTTAGGGGCGCTGACGACGACGCGTCTGGTGTCGCAGGGTTACTCGAAATTGCCGAGGCTTACGCACTGGCCGCGAAGAATGGCCAGCGACCAAAGCGCTCGATCCTCTTGGCTGCATGGAACGCCGAAGAACGAGGCCTCCTTGGAGCATGGGCTTACGTCGAGGAACCGCTGATACCGCTAGCCGATACTGTCGCTGTCCTCAACATGGATATGATTGGTCGCAACGAAGAGGTACCCGAAAACGGCGGACGCCGATTCTACGGACTCGAACCGCAAACGGCAGAATCGAACGAAAACGCAGTCAACCTACTTGGATACAGCTTCAGCAATGATCTCCGTCTTACCGCTGACGCCGCGAATGCGCAGATCGGCCTACAACTGCGATTCAGATATGACGACAGTCCATCAAATTTGCTGCGCCGAAGTGACCATTGGCCGTTTCTGACACAAGGTGTTCCAGCACTCTTCGTGCACACGGGTCTCCACCCTGATTACCACACGCTCGACGATCAACCCGAGGCCCTCAACTATGAAAAAATGTCTCAAGTGGTCCGCTTGGTGCACGAGATGAGTTGGTCGCTCGCACAGAGTGACCAGCGCCCCACCTCAACTAAATAGACTGAACTTTCGAAGATAGGTCATCCTGGCAATGCGCGGAACACTTGGCTAATTCTTCTTCATTTAGATTCAGCGTTGGACGAGTCAACGAACTGACACTCGCGCTTCAAGGCGAACTTGAGTCGTTCAAGATATTCGTTTTGTAAAATTTCAACCGCACCGAACTGAACCAAATGACTCGTTAACCATTGAACATCAAGAAGCTGATACCCCTTCTCCCGCAGTCTCTTGACGAGACTGCACAACGCGACCTTGGAAGCATCCGTCTCAATATGAAACATAGATTCTCCGAAGAAGGCACTGCCTAAACTGACACCATACAGTCCACCGACAAGTCTGACCCCAGACCACACCTCTACAGAGTGAGCAAATCCGGCTTCGTGCAAAACACTATAGCTGTCGATAATTTCGTCACTAATCCAGTTGCCTTCTTCATCAGATCTAGACGCACAAGCACAGATCACGCCACGAAAGTTGTGATTGATCGTTATCTTAAAGCGGCATTGCCTTATTAAGCGTCGCAACCGTTTAGGAACATGGAACGTGTCAATCGGAAGCACACCTCGGTGTACCGGAGCATACCAACTAACCTGGCCGTCGACGGCCATTGGAAAGGCACCTACCCGATAAGCTGCGAGTAATGTGTTGATGGGAATCATTGCGACGTCGTATTATCGAGCGTGGGCTACGAATCTACACAAGATGGAACACATACATCCGAGGCAACTACCCGCGGGGTACGAGTGTCCGTCAAAGCACGTTTCTCCCAAGCGCGTTCTGAACCACTTCGAAATCTGTGGTTTTTTCTTTATACAATCGAAATTACCAATGAGAGTTCGGACACCGTCCAACTGATTAGTCGACATTGGACGATAACCGATGCTGACGAAACTGTTGAGGAAGTCCGAGGACTCGGCGTCATTGGCCAGCAGCCCACGCTGAATCCTGGCGAATCCTTCGAGTACACCTCGGGATGCCCCCTCAAGACGCCGTTTGGCACAATGCATGGAACATATCAAATGGTAACAACAGGTGGTGACCGGTTCGACGCCCAAGTCGCCCCTTTTACCCTCAGTGAACCGTATACGATTCACTAACACACTTCGTTAATTGAATCGCGATGGCTAAGTCAGCCGGAAGGCTCGACCGACGGAGCCGAAACAACAATTCCGTGAGCCTCTAGACCAACCTTTACTGCACGAACAAGTTCAACGGAACCAGGCGTGTCTCCATGAACACAAATGGTTTGCACCTGAACCTTCGCCAAGACACCATCTACACAGGTGACAGTTCCAGCAAGAACCATCTTTACAACACGATCGACAACCCGACGACCATCGACCACGAGAGCCTCTCGGTTCTCTCGTGGCACAAGTGCCACAGCCGACCTATATTGGCGATCGGCGAACACCTCCGAGACAACCCTTAACCCAACCGCTTCTCCTGCCAAGAGCAAAGCTGACCCTGACATGCCAAACAAGACCAACTGGTCATCAACCGCCATCACCGCCCGCACTACAGCATCAGCAATCGCCCGACGTTCTGAAGCCATATGATAAAGCGCGCCGTGTGGCTTCACATGAGCGAGCTGTCCTCCTTCAACACTAGCAATTTCAGCAAGTTCTTTGACTTGATCTAAAACAAGTCTTTCCACTTCCTCTGGAGATAACTCAATAGACCGACGGCCGAACCCTTCCGGATCTGCAAATCCTGGATGAGCACCGATCGCAACACCGTGATCGATAGCGTGTCTCACCGTTTCTCTCATCGACACCGAATCACCGGCATGACAGCCACAAGCAATGTTTGCAGAGGTAATACTAGACATGAGACTCGCATCCAACTCACGCTCTGAATGCTCACCGACGTCACTATTGAGATCAACGCTTCTAGGTTTCATGAAGACGACTTCTACGCAACTAACTTCTTAAACATACGAATCAGAACGGAATGCCAATCCGAGCATAAAACAGTGTGGCACTTCATTCCCAGGCCTAGAACCTAAAATTCGATTGTGTTTTTCGAATCACGCGGTATTGGCCGGCGACTCCATGAAAATGGTCGGAGATACCCTGTCCTGCGATATGATCTTCGAATGCCTTACGGGGCCCTTCACGTGGCGAGAATAACCAAGGTGAGAGAATGACAGACCGGATCGAACTCGGTGGTCTCCAAGTCGACACGAAACTGAGTGATTTCATTAACGACGAGGCGTTACCAGGAACTGGCGTGTCACCAGAGTCATTCTGGTCCGGCTTTGGAAAATTGGTCCGTGATCTAGTACCGCGAAACCGAGAGCTGCTGGCGAAACGTGATGAACTTCAGAAACAAATCGACGCGTGGTACTTGAAAAATCGCCACCAGCCCATCAATCTCAAAGCGTACAAAACCGCCCTCCAAGAGATCGGCTATCTTGTTCCAGAGGGAGACGACTTCACGGTGAACACAGCGAACGTCGACCCAGAGATCTCGACTATTGCTGGGCCACAGCTCGTAGTTCCCGTCACGAACCCAAGATATGCGCTCAATGCCGCCAACGCTCGCTGGGGCAGCCTCTATGATGCACTTTATGGAACCGACGTAATTCCCGAAGAAGCCGGAGCCGAACGCACAGAGAGCTACAATCAGGTGCGGGGCGCCAGAGTCATTGCGCATGCACGCGATTTTCTTGATTCAGCATCACCTCTGTCTAATGGAAGCCATGCGAACGCGACCTTGTATGCTGTCGTCAATGGTGAGCTGGTTGTGACACTTCAAGACGGCACGCTCACGGACTTAGCCGAGCCATCGAAATTCGTCGGATATCGTGGCGACACCGTTTCGCCATCGGCCATCTTACTGAGAAATAACGGCCTTCATATTGAAATTGTTGTCGATCGCACCCATCCCGTCGGCCGAGACGACGCTGCTGGGATTAAAGACATCGCGGTTGAAGCTGCCATAACCACCATCATGGACCTTGAGGACTCGGTGTCGACAGTAGACGCGAGTGACAAGGTAGTTGCGTATCGAAACTGGCTTGGCTTGCTCAGAGGCGACCTCACCGACCGCTTTGAAAAGGGTGGTCGTATGGTTGACCGCGCGATGAACCCAGACCGCATTTACATCTCACCCAACGGCTCGGCAGTCACACTATCAGGTATTAGTTTGATGCTAATCCGGAACGTAGGGCATCTTATGACCAACCCGGCGGTACTAGACAAAGATGGCAACGAAGTGCCGGAAGGTATTCTTGATGCCATGGTCTCCTCAATGATCGGCATACACGATTTGAAGAACCGTAAGAACAGTAGTGCTGGCTCCATCTACATCGTGAAACCGAAAATGCATGGGCCAGAAGAAGTTGCGTTCACAGGTGAGTTGCTGAGTCAGGTTGAAAGCGCGCTCGGTCTCGACCAGTACACCCTCAAAATCGGCATTATGGACGAAGAACGGCGAACGACCGTCAACCTGAAGGAATGTATACGCGCCGCGAAGGACCGTGTGTTCTTCATCAACACTGGTTTTCTCGATCGTACCGGCGATGAGATGCACACGGCGATGGAAGCTGGTCCAATGATTCCCAAAAAGGAAATGAAGAGCGCCGACTGGATGGTGACGTACGAAGATTGGAACGTTGATATCGGTTTATCCTGCGGTCTGCCCGGTCGCGCCCAGATAGGAAAAGGTATGTGGGCCATGCCTGACTTAATGGCAGAGATGTTAAAAGTGAAGATCGGTCATCCAAACGCCGGTGCCAATACGGCTTGGGTGCCATCGCCCACCGCTGCCACGCTTCACGCGACTCACTATCACCAAACCAACGTTTCCGTTAGGCAAGCCGAACTAAAATCTCGACCTGTAGCTAATATCGACATGATCCTGACAATTCCGAGAGCTGAAAACCAAAATTGGTCTGCCGATGAAATTCAACAAGAACTTGATAATAATGCCCAAGGGATATTGGGCTACGTTGTTCGCTGGGTGGACCAGGGCATCGGTTGTTCCAAGGTCCCAGATATTAATAATGTAGCCCTGATGGAAGACCGTGCGACACTACGTATCTCTAGCCAGCACATTGCCAATTGGCTACGACACGGTATCTGCACCGAAGCGCAGGTGCGAGAAACGATGCAACGGATGGCCGGTGTGGTGGACAGACAGAACTCCAGTGACCCAAAGTACCATCCGATGGCTCCAGATTTCGACGATAGTATCGCCTTTCAAGCCGCCTGTGACCTTGTATTTAAAGGCCTTGACCAACCTAACGGCTATACCGAACCGATCCTCCATGCGCGGAGACAGGAAGCGAAAGTCCGATTCGGCGAATCGGGCTAATTGACTAATGAGAACAAGATGTACTTTTAGCAGTCAAGAGGTTGTAGAATGCTGTGCCCAACGCTGAAAGATTCATTGATTAGGAGATGACCGTGGCCGAAAACAACGCATCTGAAACGCCCGTTTATAAACCTAAGGCGGAGTTTTCCGCCAAGTCCCACGTGAAGTCACTTGATGAATACCGTGAAATTTACGATCGGTCTATTGCCGACCCAGAAGGTTTTTGGGCTGAACAAGCCGAGCAGCGGATTACATGGTTTGAAAAATGGCACACCGTTCGACAAGTCGACTACCACAAGGCTGAAATTGCATGGTACTTAGGGGGCAAACTCAACGCCTGCTATAACTGTGTCGACCGCCATGTTGAGGCTGGACGCGGCAATGAGACCGCTCTCATATGGGAAGGTAACGACCCAACTGAAAGTAAGAACTACACGTATGGTGATCTGCATGCTGAAGTTCAAAAAGCCGGAAACGCCTTAAAAGCACTTGGTATTGAAAAAGGCGACCGGGTCTGTATTTACATGCAAATGATTCCAGAGCTGGCAATCGCGATGCTGGCCTGCGCACGAATCGGCGCGGTCCATTCGATAGTGTTCGGTGCGTTCACGGCAGACAGTCTTGTGACCCGAATCAATGACTCGCACTGCAAGGCAATAATCACTCAAGACACGGGTGTACGCGGCACCAAGCAGGACGTAGCAATGAAAGCCAATGCCGACAAGGCTGTTGAGCAAACTCCTAGCATCGAGAAGATCCTTGTCGTTCGCCGTACAGGAGCAGCAGTTGAGATGACAGCCGGTCGAGATGTGTGGTGGGATGAAGCACTAGAGGCTGCGGACGCGACTTGTACACCAGAAGCCATGGATGCCGAAGACCCGCTATTCATTCTCTACACTTCCGGATCAACAGGGAAACCCAAGGGTGTGCTTCACACGACTGGAGGATACCTGACTTACGTTGCGACTACTTTCAACTACGTCTTTGACTACCAACCCGGTGACGTGTACTGGTGCACGGCTGACATCGGTTGGGTGACAGGCCACAGTTACATCACTTATGGTCCGCTCGCCAACGGAGCACTCACCATGATGTACGAGGGCGTGCCTAACTACCCGGATTGGGGACGATTCTGGGAGATCTGCGAAAAACATAAGGTCAATATCTTTTATACGGCACCGACCGCTCTTCGCGCATTAATGAAGGAAGGTGATGCCTGGCCTGAAAAATATGATCTTGGAACCTTGCGACTACTCGGCACTGTTGGTGAACCCATCAAATCGCCCGAATGGACTTGGTATCACAAAGTCATCGGTAAAGAGAACTGTCCCATCGTAGACACCTGGTGGCAGACGGAAACTGGTGGCATTCTCATTTCACCCTTGCCGGGTGCAACACCAACGAAACCAGGCTCAGCAACATTCCCGCTCATTGGCAATAAGCCTGCGTTGGTCGATGACGACGGGGCCATCCTCGACGGTAACGACGTCCGCGGAAACCTCGTTATGCTGGAATCTTGGCCCGGACAAATGAGAGGCGTTTATGGTGACCAACAACGCTTCTTTGATACCTACTTCGCTCGGTTTCCAGGTAAATACTTTCCGGGTGACGGGTGCCTGCGTGATGCGGACGGCTATTACTGGATCACCGGACGTGTCGACGATGTCATTATCGTCTCAGGACACAACCTGGGCACTGCCGAAATAGAAGGTGCGATCGGCACACATCCTTCCGTCGCAGAAGCAGCCGTCGTTGGTTATCC
>CAZUZW010000031.1:0-27262 GCA_964624855.1 uncultured Vicinamibacteraceae bacterium | reverse complement strand
CTTCTGCCGCTTCTTCATCCTCAGCGACAGTAACGCCTTTTCCTGCCGCCAAGCCATCAGCCTTTATGACCACTGGTAACCCATAGTCTCGACAGGCATCCATTGCTTCCTCGGCAGTGTGGCAAACATGAAAGGCAGCCGTTGGGATCTCGTAACGAGCCATGAATTCCTTTGCAAATACCTTACTGGATTCGAGCCGTGCAGCAGCCTGAAGTGGACCGAAAAGCGGGCGCCCAGCATCGTAAAATCGGTCAGCCACACCTTTAGATAGAGGTAATTCTGGTCCAACAACGGTCAAATCCACCGATTCTTTCGCCGCAAGGTCTAATAGAGCCGCTGAATCGGCTATGTCAACAGGAACACATCTCAGATGGCCAGTTTTACCTACAGTTTGGGCAGCAGCGACCTCAATACCTGCATTTCCAGGAGCACAAATCACCTTTTCAACAACCGATTCTTGCCCAAGTTTCCATGCCAACGCATGTTCACGTGCGCCACCGCCAATAAGAAGGAGTCTCATTCTCGTATCCGTACACAATACGGCCGATGAAGGCCTATAGTCGCCGAAAGCAGCTTCATTGACGGCATCTCAGCTTTCATCCTATGATGACAGATCCGCGGGCACATCATGGTCCGACTGTGTTTAACACAGTGCAGGAACCGCTAACAACCGGTTTCTACTTTTGAACCGGGTCAGTCCCGACGGAGTCGAAGACTATACAAATAGGGTTCGCGCGTAGCCTAGCATATTGTGTTCGGAACCGAACCATGACCAAGGGTAGAGGAGGTGACATCTCAGTTGGCGGAAGTTAGAGTTCAAGATGGTGAGTCAATCGAAAGTGCTCTGCGGCGATTCAAGCGCAAGGTGCAGCAGGAAGACATCATCAAAGACATCAAAAAACACTCCTTTTACCTGAAGCCTGGTGACAAACGTCGTGCGAAGCAGGCATTGGCCAGAAAGCGGAGTCGAAAAAAAATGCGAAGGGATACTGACTAGTTTCCTGAAAATTCTTGTTGCCCTAAAAGTAATAAGAACGGCCATCCGCGCTGGGGGCCTTTCGATCACTTGGAAATCTTTAAATCTTGACACCTTATCGGATGCCGTATTCATCGGTTGCTTTAGGCGAAATAGGTGGCATAGGCGATGACAGATCGGTGTCTGCGCGTTTGCACTATTCCTGAGCGCCAATTAAGTATTTGAACGGTTCTTTGATGTCAGGTATCACACGCCGGGCGTGATTATTTTTAGCCGAAGCTTAAGGACGAACTGAAATGTCCGAGTTTAAGATCGAATCCGAATCGATAGACGTCGAACAAGTCATGAGTCAGATCCGAAAACGGATCAGGCAAAAACGAGGTGAAGACTATACCGAGGAGCAAATTCGTGAATTAGCGGACGTAAAGCTTGAACAGTTTCTTGATCCAAAAACGGTTCGATCCGGAATGGTGCAGTACTACCAAAAGCGCCTGAAGGAAAAAGAGGCGGCCCTACGTAACACCCCCCAAGCTCCACCATCCTTTGAATTTGATCCAGATAGTATTTACAGATCGTCGCATGGTGTTGCAGGAAAAGTTGTCCAACTGATCCGCAGGATTTTGAACCCGTTCTTAAAACTTTTCTTCAACCCAGCACCAATCGTCCACGCTCTGACAGTGCAACAGCAAATCAACGAGCGTCAAGCCAAGGTTATTAGTCAAATGGTACGAACCCAAGTCGAATTTATAGAAATCGCAGCGTTAAACTACGAAGTCATGAATAATCTCGTCGTTGAAATGACACGCCTATCCATTGAGATGAAGAACCATCGGATGCGCGTTGAATCCGTGGCGGGCCGGCTTGACTTTGATGAACGTCGAGCTCGATCGCTAGAGAAGGTAGTGCAATATCGAGAAGGAGCAGGTAAACCTTCAAAGTCAAACAGCGACAACGCTTCAGAAGGCCGCAGGCGGCGACGGCGGCGACCACGACGACGCCCTTCTGGTCCGATCAGCAAACCGGAAGAAGGATCGAGTGCACCGGCACCAGAAGAAACCGTGTCAACCACTTCAAATTCATCTGAAAATCTGCCTTCGAATGATCCGAGTTTGGGTGCCCAGTCGCAATCGTCTCTGTCCGACCAACCTTCCGACATGGCCGAATCAACTGGCGAAACGAATCGATCAACCGATCCGACTAAGTCTTCATCCTCTCCCGTCACGTCACCAAGCACGTCTGCGCCGTCGACTGACAACGCGAATTCAGAGTCGGGCTCAAATGTTGCATCATCAGACGGGACAGAACCCTCTGACCGGTGAGACTGGCTGTTGTCGTCCAGCGCTACGGCGCACAACTCAATGGGGGCGCCGAACTGCATGCGCGTTTCGCCTCGGAACACTTGGCACGCCACGCCGAGGTTGAAATTCTTACAACCTGCGCCAAGGATTACATCACTTGGCGGAATGAGTTCGAACCTGGATTGGATGAAGTTAACGGTCTCTCGGTTCGTCGTTTTCCAGTATCGCAAGAGCGGGATCCTGACGAATTTGGGAAACGGTCAGAACGTGTCTTTCACAAAAAACACTCTATCGCAGATGAACTCCGCTGGCTCGAAAGCGAGGGACCGACGAGCCCTGATCTTGTTAGTTATATAAAACAACATAAAACCAATTACGACTATTTCATTTTTTTCAGCTATCGCTATTACCACGCGTATTACGGAATAAGGGAAGTACGAAATCGATCAGTTTTGGTACCAACCGCCGAACGAGACCCGGCATTAGGACTGTCAATATTTGGTCCCACGTTTCGTTCCGTTAGGGCCATCATGTACAACTCGTTTGAAGAACGAGCCCTCATTCAACAAATTGCAACCAATCAGAACGTTCCCAATGTTGTAGTTGGAATTGGATCAGAGGTGCCTTCACGTGTGCACTCTAGGCGCTTTCGCCAACAGCGCAATTTTTTTCGGCGCTTTGCAATCTATGTCGGCCGAATCGATGAAAACAAAGGGTGCACTGAACTCTTCGATTACTTTCAGCGATATATGAAGGTTGGCCAACTTGACCTCGTTTTGATTGGAAATCCCGTCATGGCCGTTCCTTCCCACCCACGAATCCACCATCTTGGCTTTGTCTCAGACGAAGAGAAGTTTAATGCGATGGCTGCCGCGGACTTATTAATCATGCCGTCGTACTTCGAAAGCCTCTCGATGGTGACACTTGAAGCTTGGGCATTAGGACTCCCTACGTTGGTAAATGGCCACTGTGATGTGCTGCGCGGCCAAGTAGTTCGAGCAAATGCTGGGTTGTACTACGCTAATTACCAGGAATTCCTGGAGAGTTTACGTCTGCTCGAAAAGAATCGACCGCTTCGCCAGAAATTTGGGATGAATGGTCGGGCATATTATCGACGTCACTACACTTGGCCTGTAATCGAAAAGAAATATCTCGATATGCTGCAGCAACTTAGTGTCAGCAGCCAACAGGGCCAGACCATTGAGTCGCTTCCGGGGTGGTTCGGGCGAAATCGTCGGACTCGCCAGCCAGCACACCACGTCGTAGAACAGGTGCCAAAAGGACCCGTTTTGATCCAGCGGGAGAATGTTTAGTCATGCAGAACCAGCTGCCTGGTCTTATCGGCGTACATCAAGTAATGGCAACACTCGGATATGGCGACGCCATCGGTCACGAAGCACTTGGTATTCAACGTGTTCTTCGGCACGCAGGGTACGAATCAAATATTTATGTGGAGACCGCTGACGTACGTGTGGAATCCTTCACTGAGGACTACCATGACCTCATCGAGCAGAGTAATCCAAATAACATCCTGATCCATCATTTTTCACTAGGTTCGAAAGCATCACGAGTGGCGTTCGCCTTGCCGGATCGCATGGTCCTGATTTACCACAACATTACTCCACCTTCTTACTTTGTTGGTGTAAATGATGATTTAGTCCGTCAATGTTATAGCGGGAGGCGAGAACTGACAGCCTATATACCGAGGTGCGACCTTGCACTTGGCGATTCTGAATTTAATCGACTAGAACTGGAGCAGGTCGGTTTTCCAGTAACTGATGTACTGCCAGTTGTACCTAGCTTAAAACATCTCGATGTCGAACCAGATAACATGATGGCCAATGAGTTCGATGATGATCGAACTAATATCTTGTTTGTTGGGAGGATGATCCCTAACAAGCGAATCGACGACCTGATCAAATTCTTTAATGTTTATCGTTTGAGATACAACCCTCGGTCTCGGCTCCTTTTGGTCGGCGCTCACAGTGGTTTTGAAGAATATGTCGGTGCGCTGTACAACCTCATTCGAACCTTACGAATTCCTGATGTTCACCTATTTGGCCATGTATCAAATGAAGAATTAACGGCTCTGTACGACGTCTCGGACCTTTTTTTATCAGCAAGTGAACACGAAGGTTTCTGCGTCCCTCTAGTCGAGGCTTTTTACAAACAGATCCCCGTGATGGCTTATTCCTCAACAGCGATTCCAAGCACTTTGGATGGCGGAGGAGTGCTTTACGATCGGAAGGATCCTCGTCACGTCGCGTCAATTATCCACACAGTCCTCTCGGACACGTCTCTACACGATGAAATAATGATTGCTCAGAACGCTGCACTAGCTCGATTGCGGCAGAAAGATTTTGGATCGACTCTGACTAGTTTTATTAAACAAGTTCATGAAGGCCCCCGTGCCGCCCCTCCTACTGTTGCACCTGATTTTTGGGAGCAGTTCGCACTTGATGCCCGGCGGCGAGCGAGGCGTTATAGCTGATGGTTCAGATCGGACAGGAGTATCAACTTCGCAAATTTCAGGGAAGCATAATTTAGATTGTGTCGCACGAAAGAAAAGAACGAAACGTACTAAGAATCATGATCGCCTTCTCAGGGTTATTCCTTGGACGACGCCTGTGATCCCAACAACGATCAAACACGTATGATCATTAATCAATGGATTCCCGCAGCACATTACGGCGATGCCGTCGGAAACAGTGCACGGGTTGTTCGAAACTTGCTGAGAAGCAAAGGCTACGTTTCGAACATCTTCGCCCTCACAATTGACGAAGAACTGCAAGGTGATGTCCGTTTCTTCTCGGAACCTGAGGCAACGAGTGGCGACAGTACGATTCTTCACTTCGCTGTGCCTTCACTGATGAGCGAAGCTCTAACTCATCTTTCAGGTGGTCGGATCATCCAGTATCACAACATCACTCCTGCTCATTTTTTTGCGTCTTACGCACCAGATATTTTCCGCATCGCCGCCGTTGGACGACATGAATTGGCAAACTTAGTGGGCCGTGTCGATCTTGCTCTTGGCGATTCAGAATTCAATCGCGCCGAACTAGAAGCTTTAGGTTTCAAAAAGACTGGTGTGTTTCCAATAGCGGTTGACACCAAACGCATCCAATATGGTGAACCAAATCCAGCGCTTGAAAACTGCCTTACCGATGGATTGTCTAATATTCTTTTCGTTGGCCGAATTGCCCCAAATAAGAAAATCGAGGACAACTTACGTTTGGCAGAATATTTTCGGAGATATGTTGACAGAGACTACCGATTCATCTTTGTGGGCCGCACAGACGCAGTACCTCGATATTACGCGACCATCCGTTCGCTGATGGCAAAGTACGGTATGAGAGACGATCGATTCGTATTTACAGGAGCCGTTCCAAACGAAGATCTCGCCACCTACTACAAAACAGCAAAGGCGTATGTTTCTTTGAGCGAACATGAAGGCTTCTGCGTGCCCCTCGTCGAAGCTATGGCCGCAGATCTTCCAATCCTGGCCTACGGAACCACCGCTATTCCTGAAACGCTTGACGGTGCAGGAATTTGTTTTACGCCCAAAGACTTGGAGTACGCCGCGGAAGTTCTGGGTATGCTGGTGTACGATGATAAATTGAGGAACAAGATAATTTCAGGTCAGAGGAAACGCTTAATTGAATTCAGTCCTGCGTCGGTCGACGCAGCACTTCAAAATTTGCTTGCGAGTCTTACGTGAAACTTGCCTTCATCGTTCAACGTTACGGGACAGAGATCCTTGGTGGATCTGAATATCATTGTCGCCTTGTAGCTGAACATCTTTCAGCAAACCACACCGTGGAGATATTGACCACCTGCGCCAAGGAATATACCACTTGGGAAAATGCCTACCCGGAAGGTAAAGATAGAGTAAGAGGGGTAACTGTTAGACGATTTGCGAATGCCGAGACTAGGGATCTCAACGCATTTAATGCTTTTTCAGATTGGATCTTCACAAATCCACACAGTACTGAAGATGAAGAAAACTGGTTGAAGCAACAGGGGCCTTGGTGCCCAGCACTCATCGATTTTCTAGAGCAACAACACCGTTCGTATGATGCACTAATTTTTTTCACCTATTTGTACGCACCTACGGTGCTGGGGCTGAATGTGGCTCCCAGAAAAAGTATTTTGGTCCCTACAGCTCACGATGAACCAGCTATTCGTCTAAATATCTACAAGAAGGTATTTTCACAGCCGTCTGCTATCGCCTACAACACAAGTGTGGAACAAGGTTTCCTACGTCAACGTTTTGCACCCGGCGCAAAAATTCAAGAGGTCGTTGGTTGTGGTGTCGACCTACCGCCAGAAATGGATCTCGCAATTGAGAATGATGCTCAAAACACCAATAACGCAGATGAACTTGTTGCGGATGACAAGAATTCTGATGCTCGACCGCAAGATGACTATCAAGTAACTCGTGGCGGAGTGTTTCGGCAACGTCATCGATTCTTCGACCCATTTGCTTTATATGGAGGACGTATCGATCCCGGCAAAGGCTGCGAGGAGCTCATCGAGTATTTCAGCACCTATTCTAAAGAGCAGGGCGACGCCACCCTTGCACTCATGGGCATTAAATTGATGCCCATTCCTAACGAATCATTCATCAGATTCGCTGGTATGCTTCCAGAGACCGAGCGCCTAGAAGCACTTGAAGCGGCTACCGTCGTTATCGTGCCGTCACCTTACGAGAGTCTATCCCTCCTCGCATTGGAATCCTTTGCCGTGGGAACCCCAATTTTAGCGAACGCCAGAAGTGACGTAGTCATGGACCACTGCCAGCGCAGCAACGCCGGACTGTATTATGAAAATCGAGAAGAGTTTGTCGAATGCCTCAAACTATTAATGAACAACTCAGATTTGAGAACCAAAATGGGTCAAAATGGACAAGATTACGTTCGTCGTAATTACAGTTGGGATGTAATTCTAGAAAAGTACGAAGCAATCATCACAGGTGTTGGTGGTCATCAAAGGTCACCAAAAGGTCAGAATCGCAGCAAAGGTCAACGTAGACCCAATCGCCCGAAGCCAAGAGGTCGACGGTCCTAGAACTGACACGCTGTTATTCGGAAACAAATAACCGCATTCTCCTGGGTTTACACTAATTTGAAGGTTTATCACTCTTGATCTGAACCCTGTGCGACCATCGTCACCTCTTTGCCTACAGACTCCTCGATTGATCTTGACTCTCGTTTGCGCCGTTGAACGAGACCGTAGCGCTTGAGCATTTCATTAAACGTTGTAGGTTTCACATGAAGTAACGCGGCAGCTTTCTTCTGGACACCGCCAGAGGCTTCAAGTGCACGGACAATCAGAAGTGACTCGATCTCATCAATAACCTTTCGCAATTGAATGCCTTGAGGAGGCAGGTCAAGATCCGGCAATCGAAACGTTTGTGCTTTGTGTATGGAATCAGGGACGAGTTCAGGACCAATCTGTTTATCAGAAGCTAACACCACAGCTCGCTCAATAACGTTTTCCAGTTCGCGAACATTTCCCGGCCAGTAACTTTCCTCAAGCAGTCGAACTGTCTCCGGCATAAGCCTAAGGTCAGACTTCTCATTCTCCCGGCCATACAAGTCCAAAAAGTGTTGCGCCAATAAGGGAATGTCTTGGCGACGGCTTCGAAGCGGCGGAAGTGGCAGCGTAATGACGTGTAAGCGATAGTACAAATCCTCTCGAAACTTACCTTTCTCAACCATCTGGCCTAAATCGACATTTGTTGCTGCAACAATTCGAACATCAACCTTGATTGTCGCGACACCACCCAAGCGCATGAACTCACGTTCCTGGATCACTCTAAGTAGCTTCGCTTGAGTATCCAAAGGGACACTGCCAATCTCGTCAAAGAAAATTGTCCCCTTATGCGCAACCTCGAAAAGACCTTTCTTGGGTCCAACTGCGCCCGTAAAGGCACCTTTAACGTGACCAAAGAGATTCGACTCTAGTAAATCAGCCGGCAAGCTTCCGGAATTAACAGTCACAAATGGTCGATCATTCCTAGGAGAATTAGAGTGGATAGCCCGAGCTACAAGCTCCTTACCGGTACCACTCTCCCCTTCAATCAGAATCGTAGACCGACTTGGAGCCACCTGGCTGATAAGAGAGAACACCTGATGCATGCTGGGGCTATTACCAATAATTTCACTAAATCCATGATTCTGAGCTTTCAGATTTTCACGAAGTATCTCGTTTTCAGCTATCAGTTGGCGGGGAAGAAGTGCCTCTTGGAGACTCTTTAATATATCGTCGTTCTTAAATGGCTTTTCGATAAAATATTTTGCGCCGCTGTTAATAGCTCTTATAAGAATTTCCTTTGAACCATATGCCGTGCAGATAATGACAGGCATCTGACCGTCGATACGCTTGAGTTCTTCGAGTGTCTGGATGCCGTCAATACCAGGCATCATGACGTCCACGATTGCGATATCAAACGATGAACTTTTCGCAAGTTGGAGCGCTTCCTCGCCAGAAGCCGCCAGTGAAACCCGATACCCTTCTCGAGTCAGTAATTTATCCAGGACCTCGCGCAGCATCTCTTCATCATCAGCGACCAATACTGACGCGTTTTCCAACATTGGTTATTGAACGGCCCCTACGACCGTAGTATCAGGTCGACCTACGAGCGGTAACGTTAGCGTAAATTTGGTTCCCTGGTCCGGCTCGCTGTCACATTCGATCACCCCATGATGTTCTTTAACCACACCGTAGGTAATCGACAAACCTAAGCCTGTTCCTTGCCCTGGAGACTTGGTAGTAAAGAACGGGTCGTAGATTCGAGACAACGCCTCTGGAGGGATACCGGAACCTGTGTCAGACACTTGGACGACCGCTCGTTGACGGTCATCAATGGTTGTGCGAATAGTTAACCAGCCACCTGTTGACATGGCATCTCTAGCATTAAGGAATAAGTTTAAAAAAACCTGCTGTAACTTAAACTCTATGCCCTCTACAAAAACAGGGTCTGAGGACAACTCGCGCCGCACTTTCACGCTGACCGATGCCAACTGGTGCTCAAGTAGAGCCAACACATCATTTATAACCACATTAAGGTCGACTCGTCCTGAAACGTCGGATTGACCCGGTCGTGCCAAGTTCAACAAGCCGTTGACAATTTTGGCTGCACGAAAGGTCTGGTTCTCGATTTTCTGCAAAATCTCAGTCTTTGGATCATCTGGTTTAGCCCCGTCCAGCAGCATCTGCGTAAAACTTGAAATCCCGGTCAGCGGCGTGTTGACCTCGTGGGCAACACCCGCCGCCAAAAGACCGATTGACGCCATTTTTTCAGAGATTTGTAACTGTTCCTCAAGCTGGACACGTTGAGTAATATCTTCAACGATCAGCATTAGCCCATTAATCTTCAATTCTGGAGTCAGCAAAGGAGCAATGGCAATGTTGACCAACAAGCGTTTCTGGTCCGCTGAATTCTCCACAGAATGACGTGAAAACAGCGGAACCCGGTAAAACGTCGAACCAGCTGGAGTTTTCTCTCTAGCCTGCCGCAAGTGGTTAATGAATGTCGCGTCAAATAAATCCTTGATATCCTGACCAACTGCTGCAGCCTTCGGCACGCCGTACAAGCGCTCCATTCCCGCATTCCACCGGACAACTAGATCATTAAGATCAAGTACCACGAGGCCATCATTCAAAGATTCAACAATGTCCTCACTGAACTGACGCATACGATCGAGTTCCCTAGCCTTTACTTGCAGTTGTCCATATAACCGGCCGTTCTCAAAAGCTGTGGCTACCTGACCAGCCACGGCTGCCAGTAACGCCATATCTTCACTGCTCAGTGGCTCTCCACTGCCCTTGCGCCCCAAGGCCATAATTGCGATCGTGCCGTCTTTCGAAACACAAGGAATGAAATAGTGGAGCCCGTGCTCACGCCATACAACCGCTTCACCGCCTAGGTCTATGGGTCTCTTAGCTGGAGCATCAAAGACCACAGTCTGCGAGTCCACTAGACGTTTACTCAGTTTCGTCGTATCAGTGATACTTGGCGGTGCTGAGTCAAACCCAACCCAACGTAACGGAACAAAAGCCATACCAGACTCCTGTTGATCCGTCCTCTGCAGCAACACTATCTTTGAGACAACCAACGTCTCGGCGACCCGCATTACAAGACGCTCGGTTAGTCGGCTAAGATCAAGGTCGCTATTTAGGTCGCGAGCAAAACCAACCAAGGCTCGACGATAGTCGTATCGATCGCGGTAATAAACTCGGTCCAACATCGTCTGAATCGTGTTCTTGACCGGAGTGGCCAACAGCACCACGACAGCAGTTGCAAGCAATGCGATGATCGAATTATGACCATCTGACTCTTCCAAAAAAACGCCGCTAGCAAGTTCCTCAAGGATTAGATAAATGGCTGCCATTGCCACAACCGCAGCTGTGTAAACTAAACTTCGTTTAACTATGACCTCAACGTCATGCAGCCTGTACCTGACAATAGCCGACGCAAACGCCAGTGGAATTAGACCCAGCGGCACTGCCGTGACCTCGAGACCGGCAATTGGCTCAAATCCAATCGCCCACGGTATCGCATAACCGACAGCGAACGGGAGCCCACCCAAGATCGCCCCAGACACAATCCAACGGAGTTGTCGACGCGCTGTAACCGAAGGCACCCGTCGGAGTGCCGCAATCATGATCCCGAGCCCGCCGACCATGCAGGTCGCGAGATATGCCATTTCCAATTGCCAGATGAAACTGATATTTGTCGTGAAACCCGCACCATCACCATTTCCAGAAACTGAAAAAATTTCAGCCACACAGAGGACCAGTGCAGGTAGATACACAATCGGCACAAGCCACCGCCCTAGCAATCTTCGGAGGCGCCCTGGTGTTCGTTTGGGAAATACCAACGCAAAGTGAATAAAAAGTGGGGCCAGAAGAACTGTTGAGACCGCATCGGCCCAGAAAAAAGTCCAGTCGAGCGGATCGAGTCTTCCAGTGAACGAGAAGGCGAACACGCCAAAGAAAGCTACACAGAGCCAAAAAAAATGTAACGTTGCTTGGTTCCCGGGACGCCGGACACGAACCGAGCCACCCACTAGTAGTGCAAAAACACCAACGCCCACTAAAACAAAATAAACCGGCAAACTACTGGACGGTACTGGCTGAAGATTGACTTCTCTAAGTTCCTGGTTTCCTAAGCGGAGAACGGTGTAGGTCAGTTGTGTATTCTCATTACTTTCGTGCAGAACATTGAGAACGTCACGCCTCGTTTCCATCACCACGCCATCTACTGCAAGAAGGATATCCCCCTCTGATAAACCAGCAATAGACGCGGCCGAATCTGAGGCAACTTGCACCGCGTAAAGCCCCTCTGGACGCTCGGCCCATAGGACGCCATCTTCAACTTCATTCCAATTCGCCCTCACGACAACATTTGCCGCCGCTAAGCAAAGAAGTGCCGCTACTACGCTCACAGCAAGAAGGGAAACTCCCCATCCCGCGCGAAGCCAGCGGTACAGCTCTTGAAAACCAAATGAATATGAAGAAAACATCAACTACCTATATTTTTATTCTATAAAGTATGATTTGAATCAAATTCTTGTTCGATTGACCTATTTATTGCAAACTTTGTTCCGACTTTAACTCATCTACTAATCTACAAATTACTGTCAAAACTGTAGTTATCAGACGGAGACCGTACGCGAGTCTTATTGAAATCCAACCAGATGGTTCTATTATTCAACAATATGGATCTGGCGTTTGAGAGACTTGCACACCCTTCTAAACCTACTCTTACTCATTGGGACTAGTTTACTTAGAAGTGAACGACCAACCCACCAACGACCTGCCTCGGGGGCTTGGCAACCAAGAGTTCGTCGTAAACTGAAGCACCGGCCACCTCTTCACGGAAGAGACTTCGGATATCTACAAGTACTTCCCAATCGCTGCCTTCGATTGGCGAAAACGGTAGCGTCTGTTTCACCCGTACGGCAAAACGACCGTCCAAGTCGGAAGTGACTGCATCGGTTTCTGAATCAACCACCGCAAATGCTGTATTGAATCGATAAAAGAAAAAGACTTCCGTAGCGGTCTCCGGTATTTGTGTCTCAATCGACGTCGTAACATCATGGACCCGTTCTGTTCCTGTCCTGAGAATTCCAGCACGCGCAAACGACTGGCTGTTCGCCGCCAAAGGTAGCCACTCGGCATTAGCCACACTATAGTCCAAGGTTCCCCAAACACGGCCACCCAGTAAATGGCTAAACATCAAGCCAAAACCCTCAGCACTTACCCCCCCAGCATTTGTCACGTAGTAGTGGTCCGCCAACGAGACAGGAGACTCTGGGTTAAACCCAAAAAGGGCGACCAGCTGGTTGTCAACATCTTGGTGAAACCAACGAATCCCGACCGTTGTAGCTTGGGCCAAGTCGCGTTCGAGGGCCAGTTCAACATGTTGAGCAGTTTCTGCGTTCAGCGCATCGGTGGAAGACAGCAACGCAAACGTGCGTTCGGGTGGCAACCACACCCCATCAGCCGGAGGCAAAAACTCTTCTGCCCCTGGAACAAGTACATTCCGGCTAATCTCTACACGGGCACGGGTTCCATCAATGGGTTCCACGGTAACCACGGCATTCGGACTCACCACCGGTGCTGCGGGTAGATAGTCGTATCGAGCTACGTTGGCACCATAGTCAAGTGTCAGATTAGGAACCACCTGCCAAGCACCTTGGATACTGAGGCTCCCAACTGCCCGGCTGGAATCAAAACTGTCTCTCTTCTCACGCAAGGCCGACCCCAGCGTCAGCAATTCTTCATTGATCAGCGTGTGAAAATGTTGGCGACTATACGAGACACCCATAGCCAAGGTGTGCACCTCACTTGGTTCTGCCACATAGCTTCCCGCCAACGCCCACGACCCAGCACCCCCTGTCCTCATCGCACCACGTAATTTCCAGCGGTTACCTTGCTCAGCGCCACCTAAGGAGGCATGAGCAATTTGACCGGGGAGAATATCCTTGGACCAGAGCTCCGATGACGACTGTAGTTCGGCACGTGTAAGTAAATGAAGTTGACCAGAAACTGGAAATGCCCGGGTCAAAGCACTCGTCGGATGATCTGTCGCTAAAAACGGGGTTATTAATACGAGGGTTTCGTCGACTTTGTCGTCGGTTCGAAGTAAATTAAGACTAGAATCCTTTAAGACACTCCTCCGAGCTCGACGTAACCTCCAAGCTTTTTCAGAATCGTCGTGCGGAGAGAAACCACTAGCATCGGGTTCTTCTGTCTCCGTCTCAAGCTCAAAATCCTCAACCCTTTGCAATTGGTCGTAGTCTTCGTCTTCGTAAAATCCGGCTAAGCTTCCACCCGATCCAAATCCGGCAGTGAACAATTCTGATGATAGAGAAGCAGCCGACTCGTGGTGCAGCGTGATTGAATGAACCGTCGAAAGACCTGGTTTCACTTCAACCAAAGAACGTTGCTTTATGTCTTGGCCGGCTGAATGGGCTCTCAACAGATACTGTCCCGATCGGAGCGAACGAAACTCAAAGCGACCATTGGAGTCACACACAGCCACGGAAACACCGCCCTGCCCGGTCGCAGAAACAATTGTGCCTTCGATCGGAATCCCTGCAGTGTCAGTAACGACACCTAATAACCGCCCTGAATCAAAAGAAGAACTTGTAAGTAATGAATTACTTGAAGGCTCATCGTCTGCAAACAAAATGACCGCTGGTAACAAGACCAGCTGACAGAGAATAACTGGCAGAACTGTCAAGATAAAACGATTCACTAACACCACCAAATTCATTCCCTATATCAGCACCAAACGATCACTCATTGACACTAAAGACGAAGTCTTCGGTCAAAGTTTGTGCAGCTGCGTTATCCGTAACCGTAATCTCAAGACGATACTCACTCGCCGGAAAGCCTGACAAGGGTATCGACACTTGGGATGGAATTCCACCGTTCACCGCATCAAATCCAGCCGGCAGCGTCTGCGCGTTAAATTCCTGGGGCGCTGTCCGATTAAAAAATGATTCTCCCGCGGCGTTAACCGTATAGAAGTCAAACCCAACGGTAACATTTACCTGGTCTCCATCCAGCTGCGAGTTATAGACGAAGAATAGCAACGTCAGAGCATCTTCTGCTTGAAGATAATCTCGATCTCGCTTCGGCACGAATTGAGTGGTGTTGAACGTATACGGCTGCTCGCGTTGTTCTTCCTGGGACAACGGTTGACCGAGATCTTCAAAACTAGACGCGGCAATGATCGAACTGGTCTGTAATTCTCCGTTCCAGTAATCCGGAACCTCAATCTGTTCTACTGAAACAACGATTGCCGACTCGGAAAGATCATCTCGATCGCCGTCCTCACCGACACTGTCTCGAACCACGATATAAGCATCATAAGTTCCAGGCGGTGCCTGGAACGCGCGATCAAATTTGAGTAGTTCGTCATCGTCCGACTCAACGTCAGAAACAGAAATAAAAAACACGTCTTCAAATACTCGACTCTCAAACAACTCCGCTGCGATATTTGGGTCAACCGGCGCCGGCGCCGCCGCCGCCGCCGCCCGCGGCCCACGCTGAGGCGCCGCTTCTCTGGTTGCAGGGTCCGTATGGGGCACCACCAGCAAATACATCAAGAATTCAGACATACTGAACGCTGATGCGTTCACCTCAAGCGAGAACGGCACGAAAATAAGACCTGCCCCCGTATCCTCGTCGGTGCCACCTTTCAAAAAATCCACTGAGATTTCAAAGGCGTTATCAGCAGGAACTTCACTTCGATAGATTGAAGTCACCCGTTCCATAAGCGGCCTTAATTCGTCCTGTTGCCAATCCTCAAGCCCCTGGCCAAAAACTGTATTCGGATTAGTAATTACCAACAACGAAATGACACATGTGGTCTCGACAATGCGTCGGAGGAGCAGTCTGTTCATGAGGAATTGTCTCCTAATAGGGGGAGAGTTAACTGAAGGGTATCCCCGGCTAATAGTCTTTTATGTTCGGTCTGATGTGAAGTAGCCTTCCGGCGCTTAACGCTTCACTGTCACGAAACTAAGTCTACGATTTTAAAGGGAAATCATAGGTCACAGAAACGGTCAAGTCAAACCAGAAAGACTGCCTCAAATCATTGTTAAAAAAGGCTTTATATGTAGGCCAGTAATTCTGGGTCCAGTTCGGACGTGGTATCATCACCGCTCCTCTCACTATCGTTAATGACAAACCGTCGACCACCACTCGTTCTGATCGTTCTTGATGGTTGGGGCCTGCGCGAAGATCGCGACCGAAACGCAATTGCTCTAGCAAGAACGCCAAACTTTCACGAACTACTTGAGCAATACCCTCACACCTCGCTCGTCACAGCTGGCGAAGCCGTCGGCCTTCCCAAAGGGCAGATGGGGAACTCAGAAGTCGGTCATATGAACTTGGGCGCTGGTCGCGTCGTGTATCAGGACCTTTCCAGAATCGACAATAGTATTAACGCTGGAGATTTCTTCTCGAACCCGCCATTCGTCGCCGCTCTAGATACCGCCCGAAACAAGCGAAAGGCTCTTCACATAGTAGGACTTGTCTCGGATGGAGGCGTACACAGTCACCTACGGCACCTTAAAGCGTTACTTCGAATGGCCGATGAGAGACGCATTCAAAAAGTTTTTTTGCATGCTCTCATGGATGGTCGGGATACCGCGCCAACTAGCGGACTAGATTTCATCGCTGATATCGAACAAATCATGAGCAGTCATGGTATTGGACAGGTCGCTAGTGTCTGCGGCCGATACTATGCGATGGACCGTGATCGCCGCTGGGAACGTACTCAACGAGCTTATGACGCAATTGCCTTGGGAAAGGGACTAGCCTCCTCAAGTGCAGTCGATTTGATCAAAACCTCTTACAAATCTGGAATCACTGATGAATTTATTGAACCGAGTGTCGTCGTGGACGCCGACAATCAACCTGTTGGCATTTTACGGGAAGGTGACTCGGTGGTGTTCTTCAACTTTCGCGCAGACCGAGCTCGGCAACTTACCCAGGCACTCGCCTTTGGCGACGAGTTCACTGGTTTCACAAGGCCTGCACACCCTCAACTCAACGTCACGACGTTAACGGAATACGACGCGACATACAATCTTCCGGCGGCTTTCGCGCCACAAGTATTCTCATCGAATCTAGCCGACGTACTTTCCGAGAATGAACTGAGTAATCTCCGTCTGGCTGAGACGGAAAAATATGCTCACGTTACCTATTTTTTTAACTCTGGTGAAGAGCGTCCATATGGTGGCGAAGAGCGTCTGTTGGTTCCGTCGGCAAGAGTTCCAACTTACGACCTTAAGCCAGAAATGAGTGCACCAGCAATCACGGACCAACTCGTAGCGAGTCTAACAAAGGGGCACTACGACGTGATTATCTGCAACTTTGCCAACGCCGATATGGTTGGACACACTGGCAATTTGGAGGCTACCGTGACAGCTGTCTCTACGCTTGATCTGTGCCTAGCTCGAATCATTGTGGCGGTCGAGAAAGCAGGTGGAACCGCTGTTATTACCGCCGACCACGGAAACGCTGAACTGATGTGGAATGCAGAGCGGAACGGTCCTCATACTGCTCACACTACCAATCCAGTTCCGCTGCTTTTGATTAACCGAGACATTCGGGGACGTGGTTACAATCTGCGAGACGGTTCACTGCGAGACGTAGCTCCCACGATGCTCGGAATTTTGGGTATAAAGCAACCGACCCAAATGACAGGTAGTGATTTGCGAACATGGATTGAGGCCGAGGATCCTCCCAACCTAACTACGTGACAGATCGACTCGGATGACCGCCTATTCAACCTTCTGATTCATCTCGTCAGCCGCTATTCTGAGCGATCTGAGAAACCTTCGATCATTGGCCGTGATGTCGACGGCCTGATCCGGTTTCGTCATCTCCTGTGTCGCCGTCACCTTTGTCAAAGCCTCGGACCCCTCATAACTGGCGAACCCAATCACAGCTTCCAGGGAGATTCTCATCTCATAACCGGCAGCCCGAGCCTTTTCACGACATTCCTCAACACGAGGATCCTTAGAAACATTTGCACCAATAGCGTCGGCTAACTCACGAGCAAGCCGATGTACGACGTCGTCCATTCTTCGACCCTCCTGAACGCCGCCGGGCAGGGAACCGGGGCAGGCCCTCTTCTAAACCGAAAAACTCAGGGCTGAGATTCATTCGGCTAAAAAGGGAAAGTGGATTTACCATAAGTAGATAAGGCAATGTTCCAAAAGTCGGGAAATTGTAGCACTCGTGAAAAAAGTGTCAAGAAAAAACCACACTATATCGTGTGGTCATCATTATAGCCGCAATATAGTGTGTCAACTTTAGGTCAATAGACCGTTTTCATTTGCTAGGCGCGATGATCGGTTTAAAGCTTTTATAGTGGAGCATTCTGCCATATCTCTACTAAAATCTGATCGGATGTCAACACCCAGTCAATCGGCCACTAACCTATCCGATTTAGAAAAAAAACTCGGGTCCCCTGGTAGCTTCCCCTATACCAGAGGCATCTATTCCTCTATGTATAGGGGACGACACTGGACTATGCGCCAGTACGCTGGATTTGGCACTGCAGAGGAATCCAACCAAAGGTTTCGCTATCTACTTCAACAGGGAGTAAGCGGACTAAGCGTCGCATTTGACCTACCCACGCAAATTGGTTTCGACTCAGATGCTCCAGAAGCAGCTGGAGAGACAGGCCGTGTTGGCGTAGCTATCGACTCAATTGATGACATGGCAACACTGTTTGAAGACATTCCGCTTGATCGTGTCTCGACCTCGATGACGATCAATTCAACGGCAATAATTCTCTTGGCTCTCTACATCGCAGTGGCCCGCCGACAAGGTGTCTCAACAGAAAAACTAGCGGGCACTCTGCAAAATGACATCCTTAAGGAATATGTGGCTCGAGGCACCTACATCTACCCACCGCGCCAGTCCTTAAGACTAGTTTCCGACATTTGTACCTACTGCGACGCAGAATTACCAAAATGGCATCCAATCTCGGTCAGTGGCTACCACATCCGTGAAGCCGGCTCGACCGCGGCACAGGAAGTCGCGTTCACATTTTCCCATGCCATTGCCTATGTCGAAACTGTGGTCGCAGCAGGACTAGAAGCAGCAGCATTCGGTCGTCGATTGTCATTTTTCTTCAATGCTCACAGCGATTTTCTAGAGGAAATCGCAAAATTTCGAGCGGCGCGACGACTCTGGGCGCGCATTATGCGAGACCGGTTTAATGTGAGTGATCCGAAAGCCCAACAACTTCGTTTTCATACTCAAACCGCCGGCAGCACACTGACTGCGCAGCAACCCGACAACAACATCGTCCGGGTCGCTCTGCAGGCGTTGTCTGCGATACTCGGTGGCACTCAGTCTCTCCACTGCAACGGTTGGGATGAAGCACTAGGTTTACCAACTAAGACCGCCGCTCAAATTGCTCTGCGTACCCAACAAGTCATAGCCTCAGAGACCGGCGTCACTAACACGGTTGACCCGGTTGGTGGTGCGTGGGCTATTGAACACCTTACAGACGTTATCGAAGATGAAGCGGTCACCTTACTGAGTCAAATCGATCAACATGGTGGTGCTCTTGGTGCTCTTGAACACGGATTCATCCAAGATCAGATTCAAGAATCAGCATATCGTGCCCAAAAAGCAATTGACGAAGGCACCTCAGTGGTGGTGGGAGTTAATCGATTCACCGACACTGAGACACCTACGGTGGATGCGTGGCGAATTGATCCGACGGTTGAGACAAAACAGGTCGAGAAGATTAGAGCTGTACGTCGCTCGAGAAATGAAACCTCGTGGCAGCGATCACTTGAAGAAGTCCGTCTGGCGGCGTGTGGAACTGCCAATCTCATTCCTCCGGTTATAACCGCAGTCGAAGCGCATGCGACCGTAGGGGAAATTTCTGGCGTCCTTCGGAAGGTGTTTGGTGAGTATCGGGAATCAGAATAGAACTAGCAATAAAAATCAGATGTACCTTAACCCGCCGCTGGACTGAACCGGGTCAACCGCTGTACCAATCTCGCTTCTCTGGTCACTGCCAACATTTCCATCTTTGATGTGAATCACACGCTTCGCGTGAGCCGCAACCTCAATTTCATGGGTGATAAGTAAGATTGTGTTTCCTTGATCATGTAGCCGTTCAAAAAGCCCAATAATCTCCTTGCCCGTCTTGGAATCCAAGTTTCCAGTCGGTTCATCAGCCAGAAGAATTGACGGTCGATTGACTAGGGCCCTAGCGATCGCGACGCGCTGGCGTTGCCCTCCAGACAATTCATTCGGCCGATGATTCATACGATTACCGAGCTCGACCAAATGTAATGCTCTTCGTGCCCGCTCGGAACGTTCCTTTGGTTCTAAACCAGCATATATGAGTGGAAGTTCTACGTTATGTAAGGCGGTAGCCCGAGGTAAAAGGTTGAAGGTTTGGAACACAAACCCAATTTCTTCGTTCCTGATCCGAGCGAGTTCATCGTCGTTCATACGGCCGACGTCTTTCTCGTTAAGCAAATAATTGCCACGGGTCGGAGTATCAAGACATCCAATCAGATTCATTAATGTCGATTTTCCTGAGCCTGACGGACCTATAATTGCAACGTACTCTCCTTGCTCAATTTCGATAGACACGCCACTGAGTGCGTGCACTTCTTCCGTTCCCATTCGATAGGTTTTCCACAGATTGTCGGTCTCGATAAGCGCCATGATTTTCAGAACCGGAAGACGAAACGTTCAAACGTTAAACCAACGCAACAAAACCCGCCAAACACGCTGCTGGCTTGGCACAATACCATCAGTCGCCATCCAAATCGACTCTACTCCCACCCATACTGGTCATTCAACATCCATGGTATGTCGTCCGGGACAGACAGTTGCGTGTAGATGAAACGAACAATTCTAAAAGGGCAAGCAGCTCGTCCGTCTCAGTCGTAGTACTCTAGACCCAAGTGGGTAATGAGCTCTTCGCCACGTAAGAAACGCAGGGTATTCTTCAATTTCATTAACTGGATAAAAAGATCGTGCTCCGGATAGAGATTTGGAGCATGGATCGGACTCTTAAAATAGAAAGATAGCCACTCCTGCACTCCACTCAAACCGGCTCGCTTGGCTAAATCCAAAAACATCACTAAATCGAGCACAATTGGCGCCGCAAGAATGCTGTCACGACATAAGAAATTAATCTTTAACTGCATTGGGTAGTCAAGCCAACCAACCAAGTCAATGTTATCCCAGCCTTCCTTGTTGTCACCACGGGGCGGGTAGTAGTTGATCCGAACAACATGGTGCAGGTCGTCATATAAAGTTGGGTAAAGATTTGGCTGAAGAATGTAATCTAACACTGATTTCTTACTTTCTTCCTTTGTCTTGAACGACTCAGGATCGTCAAGGACTTCGCCGTCACGATTCCCAAGAATATTTGTTGAGTACCACCCTTCGACACCGAGCAACCTAGCCTTTAAGCCAGGAGCTATGATCGTTTTCATTAGTGTCTGACCCGTTTTTAGGTCTTTACCGGCCAACGGAGATTCAGTCTGTGCGGCCAATTCCATCAATGCTGGAATGTCGGCGCTCAAATTTGGGGCGGCGTTAGCATAAGGTAAACCTTCTTTGATCGCTGCGTACGCGTAGATCATGCTCGAAGGTATCGCAGGATCCGAAGCCTCAAGCCCAGCCTCAAACGCAGCCAAGGATTGATGCACCGGTTGCGATTCCAAAAAAACCTCGGTGCTCGCGCACCAAATCATAACCATCCGGTCAAGTTGTTTGTCGACCTTGAATTGTCGGATGTCGGCAGTAAGTTGGTCGGCCAATTCCCGCTTATTAGTACCACTCTTGACGTTGGGACCCATCAAACGTTTGACATACTGCTGGTCGAAGACCGCAGGCCATGGACGGATCGCCTCCAGTTCAGGACGGAGTTCTTCAAGAAGAGACGGGTCGAGAACTCCAGCCGTTTTAGCAGCCTCGTAGCAGTTCTCGTCAAAAATGTCCCATCCGCCAAAGACGAGGTCGTCCAGTGCTGCCAGTTCAATAAAGTCCTTGATCAATGGGGTTCGGTTATCTGTGCGTTTGCCTAGCCGAATCGTACCAATTTGACTGAGAGCACCGGTCGCCGAGGCACGACCCTTCCGAATAGCATGTACTCCGGCTATAAATGTGGTGCTAACGGCTCCCAAACCGACTAGAAGCACACCAAGGCGACCTTTAGGCAAAACTATTTCATTCGGGATTTTCACGAGGGAAGACTATAACATGTAGGTTTTACCAGCTTGCAATACAAGCTACTCTTAGTCGCAATGCCTTTGTTCAAACTCAGAAAAACTCAAGGCCCTAGGGCCCTTGAGTTGGCCATGGCAGGTCTTAAACTTGGCAAACATGTGCTACAGATTCGAGGCCAAGACACCGGACTGATCGCCGATCTAGCCAAGATTGTCGGCCTCAGTGGCCAAGCATGCGCAGTGGCCGAAACCGAACATGCGGAAAAACTATTTAAAAAATCAGCCGGCAGGGCCGGTGTTTCGGTTGAAGTCAAGGTGGCTCCTGTTTCTAGTCTTCCGTACGAGGATAATTGTTTCGATCTTGTAGTCATAAAACACGTTCTTGGGGAACTAACCCAGAATGAGCGTGTCCTGTGTCTTCAGGAAACTCTTCGTGTAGCCCGAGTTGGAGGCCGCTGCCTCGTGATCGATCCTGAAACTCGCGGTGGTCTCGGCGCAATCTTTTCACGGCAGTCCGTGGACCCACGCTATCTAGCTGGCGGCGCCCAACAGGCGCTTAAGCACGAGGGGTTTCGTGCCGTACGTATTCTCGGCGAAAGCGAAGGTTTGAAATTTACCGAAGGCACGAAGGGCGATAGTGTCTAGGGTGCAATACCCCCTTCCCAGACTGGCCGCCCGAACTCCGGTGATACGACCCAGCGCCCCATGACTCCAAACACAAAAAAACGGATATTCCTGATCGATGGCAGTTCCCAAATGTATCGGGCCTATCACGCTATTAGGGATTTGACGGGCCCTGACGGCCGACCGACAAACGCCGTCTACGGTTTTGTTACGATGCTTCGCAAACTCATCGCCGATCACAAGCCAGATTTTCTTGCGGCGGCATTTGATCTTGCAGGACCAACATTCCGTTCCGAGCTAGCCGACGACTACAAAGCCAACCGACCTCCTATGCCCTCGGATTTAGTCGAACAAGTTCCACTGGTACACGAAGTCTGCGAAGCCCTCGGCGTCCCGGTGCTAACGTCAGAAAAGTACGAGGCCGATGATGTGATAGGAACGCTCGCCTTGCAAGCGGTCGCCCAAGGACTCGAAGTCGTGATTGTTACTAGTGACAAAGATTTCTTTCAACTTGTGAATAGTTCGATTCAGGTCTTCGACCCTCGTAAAACCGGAACGTGGTTTGATACCGAGGCCGTGACGGAAAAGATGGGAGTCAAACCATCTCAAGTGGTCGATGTCCTCTCACTGATGGGTGACGCGGTCGACAATGTTAAGGGAGTTCCAGGTATAGGTAAAAAGGGGGCTCAGGACCTCATCTGCACGTATGGATCACTCGACAATCTGTTGTCTCATGCCGCAGAGGTACCTCAAAAACGTTACCGAACCGCTCTCCTCGAAAGTGGCGAAGCAGCGCGCCACAGCAAGCTGCTCGTACAGATTCGCACCACCGTGCCAGTTGCGTTCGAAACTGACACCCTCCGGTATCAAGGTCCAGATTCGAATCAGTGCTTCGAACTTTTCTCGCGATTTGGATTCCGTACACTGGTTGCCGAGCATGCACCAACCGTGAGTGCAATAGCCAAAAACTATGCGATCGTGCACTCATCTACAGAACTCGATTTACTAATCAGCGACGTTTATGCCAGCGGACAATGCGGGATTAGTGTCATCACTGAACCGCAACATCCAAAAAGATCCAAGCTAGTTGGAATCACACTGTCGAACGAGTCGGGCCAAGCTAGATACGTCCCTGTCGGACACAGAGCAATGGCTGACGTTACCGACCTCGACACCAAAACTGCGATCACAAAACTCGCAACGATGCTTGCGGACAAATCGGTCCGAAAAGTTGGTCATAACCTCAAAACCGACTGCCTTGTTCTTGAACATCATGGACTCCAGCTTTCAGGTTTGGAAGTGGACACCATGTTAATTAGTTACGTGTTAGACGCCACGAGGTCAACTCATGAACTAGAGGACTTGTCGTTAGATCAACTTAGACATCGCAGTATTAGTAAGGAGGAACTTCTCGGACGAGGGACTAAGGCCCTTAGCTTTGCAGACCTACCACCGGAAGCAGTTCTTAACTACGCTGGTGAACGCTCCGACGCGCCACTCCAGTTAGCCGAGCAGATGGGGCCTCAACTCAAGCACAACGGCCTCGACACGGTCTATGCCAACTTAGAACGCCCATTGATCCCTGTTCTAGTTGCCATCGAGCAGGCCGGCGTCGGCGTGAACACGGAAATTCTTCAAACCATGTCGGCGGAGGTTGGTCGTAAACTTGATGACCTTCAACACACAATCCAAGAATTAGCTGGATTCGAGTTCAATATTAATTCACCCAAACAACTTTCTGACGTGTTGTTTAATCGGCTCAAGCTCCCGACACTGAAACGAACCGGTAAAACAAAGGCGGCTTCAACCTCAGTCCAAGTGCTAGAAGAACTGGCCGTGTTACACGAGTTGCCGAGGAAAGTTCTCGAATGGAGAAGTCTACAGAAATTGAAGGGTACTTATATTGACGCCCTGCCGCTATTGGTCAACCCAGACACAAGTCGCATCCATGCATCTTTCAATCAAGCTGTCACCGCCACAGGTCGTCTAAGCAGCAGCAACCCCAACCTGCAAAATATCCCGATTCGGTCCGAGTTGGGTCGTGAAATCCGCCGAGCATTTGTGGCTGATCCAGGCATGGTTCTGATCTCGGCAGATTATTCTCAAATCGAACTACGGGTATTAGCTCACCTGTCAAACGATGAAACTCTGATCGACGCGTTTCGTCGAGGAGAAGACATCCACCAACAAACAGCTAACAGAGTTTTCGGCTCAAACAGCGGCTTAGATGCCCATGAACTCCGGCGGCGGGCTAAAATTGTCAATTACGCTCTGCTGTACGGAAAGACTGCGTTCACCCTCGCCCGGGACATTGGTGTCAGCCCAAATTCAGCACAAGAATTTATCGATGCTTATTTTGAAGGGTTTCCCGCAGTGCGCAAATACATCACGACCATTGTGGACCAAGCTCGAGAAACGAAGGTTGCAACAACAATGTTTGGTCGGCGCCGTCTCATGCCGGAACTCGTAAGTTCAAACGGTCAAGTCCGGGCCGCAGCGGAGCGAGCAGCTATTAACATGCCAATTCAAGGAACCGCGGCCGATATTCTGAAAAGAGCCATGATCGACATTTATGAAGAGCTTCCATCCGGAGTCAAGATGATTTTGACGGTCCATGACGAACTTGTGTTCGAAGCGCCAGAAGCGAAATCACAGTCAGTTGCTAGATTCGTTCGAGAACGCATGGAAAGCGCAGCGTCTCTTGATGTCCCCCTAACAGTCGATCTTGGAATCGGTTTTAACTGGACGGACGCCAAGGGATGACGCCGTCTACCGTATAATTCGCCTATTGGTTGAACCCCTCGTGATTCCGCACGCCGACCATCACATTTCACTCGATCAAATTGATCCAGATGCGCTCAAAGTCCTGTCGAGACTTCACAAATTCAATCATCAAGCTTATTTAGTAGGAGGTGGAGTCCGTGACCTACTATTAGGTCGTATTCCGAAAGACTTCGACATTGGGACCTCTGCTCACCCTAACGAAGTGAAAAGAATCTTTCGGAACTGCTGGATCATCGGTCGGCGGTTTCGACTGGCGCATATCAAGTTCGGGCAGAAAACAATTGAAGTTGCGACGTTTCGGCGAAAAGTTCCAAACGAAACACCTTCGGAAGATCAACAACTCACGAAAAAGAGAAACCCTGGCACAGCAAACGATCTGCTCAAACCAATTCGCCGAGATAACACCTTTGGAACGGCCGAAGAAGACGCATTTCGTCGGGATTTCACAATCAATGCACTCTTCTACGATATTTCTACGTTGAAGGTTATCGACTACGTGGGCGGACTAAAAGACCTTCGGAACGGGATCCTTCGCTCCATCGGGAACCCAAACGATCGATTTATAGAAGACTCCGTAAGAATGTTGCGCGCGATCACTTTCATGGCGCGATTAGGATTCCAACTAGATCCAGCTGTTCATCGGGCAATTAAACGACATCGGAACGAAATCGGTAAGGCTTCACCAGCACGCATGATCGAAGAACTCTATAAGATCTTAAGGAGTGGGTTCGCAACCATGACGATGCGTTCACTGTCTGCTCACGGACTTCTCTCACCGATCGCGCCTGAAATTGAACATCGAAAAACTGGGTTACTATGGCGATCGCTCGAATCACTTGATCTATATCGAAAGAACTCTGACTTCATAGCTGAAAATCTGACAAACCCAATCCTACTTGGGAGCTTAACCCAGCCAGTTCAGCCACTCGACCTAACCCCCCCTCGGCGCCGCGACGGCAAACATCCAATCGACATTAAACTTGGCCGGTTACCTGTCGCTCGTCGGGATATTGAACGACTCCGGCAAACTCTCCAAATTCAACCGCGACTCCAAAACACGAACCTTGGAGTAGCGAGCCAACGGGCAGTCATACATCGTCGAGCCTTCCAAGAAGCCATGACTTGGTTAGAGATTCACGGCAATGACTTAAAATCCCTTGAAAGATGGAAATCGCTCGCAGCTAGTGCTAGCTTGAAACAACCAAAGGTGAAACGGCGGCGGCCAAGACGGCGGAAGCCGTCTGTTCATAACCAACCAGCGACCCGCACAGACAGCTAGAAAATTAAGAAGATTGAAAACATTAGGCTGATCGAATTCCTAGACTATTCAGGCAATCAATCGCCACCGCTGGCGATCTACTACTCCCTGCATTCACACTAACCAAGCAACGCCCCAGTCACGCTCACAAACGAAAGTCCAATGCCAATAACTGTCAATGCGATTAACGACAGCGCCAAAATGATGACACCGGCACTTTCACGGTGTTCATCACTCAGTCCCATCAATTGGCCCACGATCCAGCCTCCGGCAAACCCACCCCCATGGGCCCAATTATTGATGCCTGGCATGATGAATCCAAATACTCCAAGAATGATCGCCCACTGCCACAGCTGCGAAGACATCATCGAACTACCTCGCCGGCGGCCATAAACTATCAGCGCCGCCAGTAAACCAAATATCCCGCCGGACGCGCCAATCGTTGGAACACCGCTCATGACGTTGGATACATAAAATCCCGCAGCCCCAGAGATATTAAATATGACAAACGTGCGGGCTGGGCCGTAGACATCGGTCGACACAGGAGCGAGATTGCGAACCCACATCATGTTAAAGAAAATGTGCAGCAAACTACCATGCAGGTAGTTCGCTGTTAGTATCGTCCACCACCAGCCAAGGCTCCATGCTGCCCCTCCAGTCATCCCTAGCTGATAGAGGGCTCGGCTCGCGGGTGACAGGAACGACAGCAGGCCTCTCCCAGACAACAGTGCTTCCGGCTGCAGCAATAAAGCGGCGGCGTACAAGCTAATGCACGCCATCAAAATCAATGACACTAGGTCAATTCGGTTTCCGACTAGACGCTGCAGGACCGGCGCAAACCCGAACAGACCCGGGCGCCATGCATCACAATAAGGGCAACGCGGTTCGTTAACACCAACTAGCTTGCCGCAACTGGGACACACCAGTGAACCTGCTACTTGACGCATGGGTTACAGACTACACCGGACTGAGTTGCGAATCGGAGCTGGCGGGCTAGAAAACGTGGCGTTCGACCGCCTATCCGTTCATACGCTCGAACTCACGCATGAACTCGACAAGGGCAGCGACCCCTGAG
>CAZUZW010000030.1:0-28139 GCA_964624855.1 uncultured Vicinamibacteraceae bacterium | reverse complement strand
GAGAACCATCGTCGCTGCTCTCATTGACTCCGACATCCTCGCGTTCACCAATCAATGCAACAACGGTGTCCACAAGAACAGTGTCACCTTCAGCAGCCAAAATCTTGGTTATTACACCTGCGGCTGGCGACGGAATTTCCGCATCGACTTTGTCGGTCGAAACCTCGAACAGCGGCTCCTCTTGTAATACAGTGTCGCCCACTTTCTTGTTCCACCGAACGATTGTCCCCTCAGCAATGGATTCGCCGAGTTGCGGCATTAAGACGTTAGTAGGCATAGCGCGCGATACGTTAACCTTGGATCCTAAGAGTGTCAAGAAACAGGCGCCTTACCTCAATTAGTGCGCCCGCCAAACGACAAATGGCTTACTCGCCACAACCGCTCTTACATTCACAATAAGTGGTGAACTGGATACCAGTACACAATAACGACCACTGGTTTCATCGGCCGTTCATAAGGAGAACAGATGTGGCCAGTTCTTATATCCGAACCAGCAGATATTGAGGCTAACTGGGTACTGCAGTAGCACCTTCGTTACGACTAAGGACACGAAGCCGACCAGCGGATCACCCGCAAGTCAGCTCCGGTCCACACAGTTTCGCTGTACGTCTAGACGGAACTAACTAGGCAGTACTGAGTCCTTAAGCTGCTTTGCGATCCGTGCTTTAACAACAGTCTTCTCTGGTATTTGAATAGACTGACCGGTCGCCGGGTTGCGACCCATGCGCGCTTTTCTAGTCTGCACAACCAATTTCACCATGCCGGGCAGCACAAACTCGCCACTGCGCTTCAGCTCAGTCTCTGACAGTTGCTGGAGATGATCAAAGAAGTCACGAGCTTCTGTTCGCTTGAGACCAAATCGATCCGCAAAATTCGAAAAGAGCTCGGTCTTACTCATTCGTTTGCCATCTGCCATCGGCGTCCCCCTAAGGTACTGGCGCGCTTGTAAGATCTGCAAAACCGGCCGCGCGCGCGAACGACCGTCGCAGAAGAAAACCCAATAAAAACGCGCCTGATGCTAGCGCGCGGGTCTTCTCGTGTCAATCATTCTTCTTCTAGTAATTCCGAGGCCCCTGCCAGAGATCCCGGTTAGAATCAAGTGATGGATGAAGTCCAAGTTGAAACATTTCCCAATCAGCATCCAGGGCGCGATTACAAAATTGAGATTCGTTGCCCTGAATTCACCTCGGTCTGCCCAAAGACCGGACTGCCGGATTTCGGCGAAATACGAATCACCTACACTCCCGATGAACGGTGCCTAGAACTCAAAGCGCTCAAACATTACTTGATTAGCTTTAGAAACAAGGGGATCTTTTATGAACACGTCACAAATCAGATCCTTGATAACCTTGTTGATGCGTGCCATCCGAGGACCATGGAGGTCGTTGGTGATTTCTCAGTTCGAGGTGGTATCAGCACACAGGTAACAGCGAGTTACGCCAAAGATGGTTCATGAAGTTCCGGTAGACGGGATACTCGACCTACATTGCTTCGCTCCCAGAGACGTTTCATCGATTGTGACCGAATACCTTTGCGCTGCCGCGGCGACGGGGCTTCGAGAGGTACGGTTGATCCACGGCCGCGGCACGGGTGTTCAACGTTCCATCGTCCACACTACAGTCGAACGCCACCCTGGGGTAAAGGAGTTTTGGGATGCCCCTAACTCCCACCTCGGCGCCACGGTGGTCGTGTTGACTCCCATAAAACCTATTAAATCAACGATCTAAGGGCATAGAGCTATTTTGACCATCCGAGTCACACGGAGGACCAAGAATGGATAGTTCGATACTGTTCAGCTTTGACTCTTTTGTCGCACTCCTCACACTAACGACACTCGAAATCGTTCTTGGCATCGACAATATTGTTTTCCTCGCGGTCCTCACCGACCGGCTTCCTGAAGAACACCGGCGCCCAACGCGAACAACAGGATTAATCCTGGCAATGGTAATGCGCATTCTGCTGCTATTCACCATCTTCTGGGTCATGCGTTTGACGGCACCGCTCTTTGAAGTTCCCTTTCTAACAGAAACGGTTGGAGAGAACATTAGCGCACCGCTGAGCATTAGCGGGAGGGACCTCATCCTAGTCTTGGGAGGACTATTCCTCTTAGCGAAAGCCACATTTGAAATTCATCACCTTATGGAACACCCTGACCAGAAAAACGAACGTCGACAAAAAACCGCTACCGTTGGGAATGTCTTGGCGCAAATTGTGATCCTCGATCTCGTATTCAGCCTCGACTCCGTAATCACAGCGATCGGAATGGTGGACCGGATCGAGATTATGATCACGGCTGTTGTCATCTCGATTGTGGTCATGATCGTCTTTGCCGAAACAGTAAGTAATTTCATCGCGCGCCATCCTTCGATGAAAACACTAGCCCTCGCTTTTTTGGTAATGATTGGCGTTTTACTTATCGCCGATGGTCTTGGTCAACATCTTCCGCGCGGCTATGTTTATTTTGCGATGGCTTTCAGTCTGACAGTTGAGATCATCAACTTGCGGGCTGGCGCCAGACGTCGAACGTTTGAGCCACTTGGATGAATAGCAACCGGAAGGCTGTCTTGATCGTGGCATTAATAACCGTCTGTAACGTCATACCTACGGCACTCAGTCAGTCAAACAGTTCGGTA
Source organism: uncultured Vicinamibacteraceae bacterium (assembly GCA_964624855.1). Lineage (GTDB taxonomy): Bacteria > Acidobacteriota > Vicinamibacteria > Vicinamibacterales > UBA8438 > CAUZIB01. Next base: position 25,506 of record CAZUZW010000030.1, on the reverse strand, counting down.
GAGTTGTTAATCGAATCTCCGACAGAACTCAATGGTATAGCCGAACAGGTTCGAACATTTGACTCCAGAGAACTCGTTAGCGTGATGAGGCTAACTGGAACCCAGAACCCCGGAGCGCCAATCCGAACCTTATTATTATCGGAACAATCAACTGCCGCACAAAATACGCCAAGCTGGGTCGCTGGCTTTGCTGACCCCCCCAATGACGTTGTAATAATCTTTCCCGACCGGATCGGCTCCTATCCCTATCGGTCACTTGAAGGCGTCCTTTTCCATGAGGTGGCGCACATCTTGATCAGCCGAACTGCGAACGGTCGGTCGGTACCCCGCTGGTTCAACGAGGGCTTAGCGAGCGCAGCTGAACAAAGCTGGAGCCTTGAAGACCGATCCCGCTTTGCCTGGGAACTCTTTGTCGGCTCTGATATAACCATCACCCAACTAGAATCTTTGTTCGGCCAAAGTCGCCAAGACGTTGCAAGAGCCTATGTGATTTCCGAAGCCTTCGTCCGGTACATACTTCAACGCTACGGTTCGTTCACCGCGGCCAGCGTTCTGAATCGAATGGGATCCGGAGCATCTTTTGAGTCTGCACTGTACGTTACAACCGGACTCACCATCTCAGAGCATCTCGATCGCTTCTGGGCAGATCAAATGACTTGGAAATACTGGGTCAATTTTGCTGGTCACCCATTCACACTCTGGGGCTTTTCCACGCTGCTGGCGATCGTTGCCATTTGGCGACACCGTCAACGCCGGCGAGAACGAAGACGGCAGTGGGAAATGGAAGAAGAATGGGAACAAGCAACTTGGGAGGAACACCGCCGAAAATATCGACTTCACTGAAAGCACTACACCGCCAACAACTGGATGAATCTCACCCACCCGAGAAAACCCGCAGCAGTCGGCTGACTGGGTCGTACAATTGATCAACAACCCGTTCCTTTAACGGAATAATTGCATTATCGGTGATAGTAATTTCTTCCGGACACACCTTCGTGCAACACTTGGTTATATTGCAATAACCAATACCATGATCGTTGGCAAGGTCGTGTGCTCGATCTTCAGTGTCGAGAGGATTCATCTCGAGTTGAGCATTGTGAACAAAAAAGCGAGGCCCAATGAACTCATCGTGCAATCGGTGATCTCTTAACACGTGACAGACATCCTGACACAAGAAACACTCGATACACTTGCGAAACTCCTGCACCCGCTCGGCATCTGACTGGGCCATCCGCCAACTTCCATCATCTGCATCCGGAGGCCGTGGTTTAAATGCTTTGATTCGTTTCTTGACTTCATAGTTCCAAGAAACGTCGGTAACCAGATCACGGACTGGTGGAAACGCCCGCATCGGCTCAACCGTGACCGGTTCGTCGAGGTCTAAACTGTTGAGCCGGGTCATGCACATCAATTTTGGTTGACCATTTACTTCCGCCGAGCATGACCCACATTTTCCCGCCTTACAATTCCAACGAACTGCAAGATCGTTTGCTGATTCAGCTTGGATCTGGTGCACCGCATCAAGCACAACCATTCCCTCTGTAACTTCAGTGCTGAAGTCCTGATAGTCACCGCCCTCCGCATTGCCACGCCAGATCCTGAATGTTGCGGTCGCCATTGCCCTCTCCGTAAAAGTTTGGTCTAAACGCGAGTTTACTTCTGATTCTCTTCGATAATCCGCTGAAGGTCATCTCGTGGAGGTGCAATCGCTTCTCGGCTGACCTCCATCGATTTATCGTCGGCTTGTCGAATAACTAATGTCGTCTTACCCCACTCTTCGTCTTTGCCGAGATGATCTTCCCGAAAATGAGCACCACGACTTTCTTTACGCTCAGCAGCAGCGCGGGCAACCGCCTCAGCCACCGGCATCAAATTTCGTAGGTCAAGCGCTGTATGCCATCCTGCATTGTATTCACGGTTACCTTGTGCTTCCACTCGAGTAGCCCGGTCCGCTAAACCTTTAAGCCCTTCGATCGCTTGTTTCAATTCCCCCTCGTTTCGAACGATGCCTACTTGACTCTGCATCATCTCCTGCAAGTCATATTGCAATTGGTATGGATTTTCGCCTGCCCCTTGTCGCTCAAGTGGCTCGAGCGCAAGCCCAGCCACCTCGTCCACCTGGTCCTGCTCCACGCTGACCGTGCCGTGTTGCTGAGCGAACCGAGCAGCGTGCTCACCTGCGCGCTTGCCAAAAACAACTAGGTCAGACAAAGAATTGCCGCCCAGTCGATTCGCACCATGCAGACCACCCGCCACCTCACCTGCCGCAAAAAGGCCAGGAACCGCCGACATCTGCGAATCAGGGTCAACCCGAACCCCTCCCATCACATAATGAGTCGTCGGACCAACCTCCATCGGTTCGGCCGTAATGTCAATACCCGCTAGCTGCTTAAACTGGTGGTACATACTCGGCAATTTCTTCTTAATATGCTCCTGAGCATTAGGTAACTTCTCTTTAATCCAAGCGATGTCAAGAAAGACACCGCCGTGTGGGCTCCCCCGACCTTCTTTGATCTCTCGAACGATACATCGCGCCACATGGTCTCTCGTCAAGAGTTCAGGCGGCCGCCTAGCGTTCTTATCACCCTGGGTATAAATCCATCCTTCCTCTGGATTATCAGCCGTCTGGTGCTTATAGAGATCGGGAATATCATCGAACATGAATCGATTTCCCTCACTATTGCGTAGCACACCCCCCTCGCCGCGGACTCCTTCGGTCACGAGGATTCCCTTCACGGAAGGCGGCCAAACCATTCCGGTGGGATGAAACTGCACGAATTCCATGTCGATCAGATCAGCACCGGCCCGATACGCAAGGGCATGACCATCACCGGTATATTCCCAACTATTGCTCGTTACCTTAAACGCCCGCCCGATACCACCCGATGCCAACACGATCGCTTTCGCCTTAAAAAGGCGAAAGCGGCCGCGCTCACGGTCGTAGCCAAAGGCTCCAGCGATACGATCACCATCCTTCAATAACTCGATGATCGTGCACTCCATATGCACATCGATGCCCTGATGCACACCGTAGTCTTGTAACGTCCGAATCATTTCGAGGCCCGTCCGGTCACCGACATGCGCGAGACGCGGATATTTGTGGCCACCGAAATTCCTCTGCAAGATTCGACCATCTTTCGTACGGTCGAACACCGCACCCCACGCTTCCAGTTCTCTAACACGGTCAGGAGCTTCTTTGGCGTGCAGTTCGGCCATCCGCCAGTTATTGAGATACTGGCCACCTCTCATGGTGTCCGCAAAATGGGTTTCCCACCCGTCTCGATCATCAACGTTCGCGAGTGACGCAGCCATGCCGCCTTCAGCCATAACAGTGTGTGCCTTCCCTAATAAAGACTTACACACAAGACCAACAGACACCCCACCCGCCGAAGCCTCAATCGCCGCGCGTAAGCCGGCACCGCCTGCCCCAATTACCAGCACATCGTGTTCAAAGGTCTGATACTCCATTGTCTTACCTATAAAATCCGAAAGTCTGTCCAGATCCCCATTGAGCACATACGGACGTAGACATCAGAAAATCCTACCCACACTAGACTCAACCAAGCGAATAACATGTGCCTCGCATTGAGACAACTGACGCAGTCATACGCCAACTGTTGAGTCGGTTTGTCAGCCATACAGTCCTGGCGGCCGCCGACTAAATGGCGAAGCGAATGGCAACTGAATGTGTAACTGCCAAGAAGAAATACATTGAGTGCGAGAACCAGCGTCCCGATGCCAATGCCGAATGACACGTTTCCGGAAGAGTCTTCGAACCACAGCGCATTCCATACGTCGTAAGAGAGAAACAGCACAAAGCCGAGAGCGAGGTACAAAAAATAACGATGAACGTTCTGCAAGATAAGGGGAAACGAATTTTCTCCGCGAAAGCTGTTTCGCGGCTCACCAACCGCGCAACTTGGCGGGTCAGCCCAAAAAGCCTTGTAGTAGGCCCCGCGGTAGTAATAACAAGTCAATCGAAAGCCAGCAGGGGCCCACAGAATCAGAAATGCCGGAGAGAACGGCAGCCACATGGGCCACCAACTAGGTTGAGGACCAAACAGGCTATGCGGCGAATCACCGAATATTTCTGGCGAGTACATCGGCGACAGATAGCTGCCGTAGGTATAGTGCTCTCCTTGAAAGGCCGCCCAAGTCGAATAAACAAGAAACGTCGAAAGACCTATAAAAACGGCGATCGGCTGTATCCACCATCTGTCGCGCCGAGAGGTCTCGCCAAACCCGCGTACCGGTATCGAAATCTGTACCTGGTCCATCCTTAGTGACTCCGTTCAACTACGGGAAATTTCGGCCGCAGAAGGGGTCTTGCGCCCAATCGGCGTTATATAGGATATCACTCCCATTCTCTGTTCATCGTTCGCATCATCCTACAAGTCAAAGCAACACAATCAATGCCAAATTCTCTCCATTGCTCAAGCGTTAGCTACCAGGCCCTTCCTTCCAGAAAGAGACTCCGTTGACTACCAAACAGCAACCATCACGAATAAAAACTAGGGAGTAGCTTTCAAACTCTTAGTCGCCTTTCGAGCAGTCTTCCTGCGGCGAGCGCGACCACTTAACCCCTTGAGCTGGTCTCCACCTCCAACAACAAGCAGCGGTTGACCAGGATTTCTCAGAAGATTGAAAATTTCGTCGGCAGATGTCTTAACGTAGACCTCTCGGCCATCGGTCAGAAGCGTCACATCCCCACCATCCCCAAGAGCATCAAAAAGTCGCACGTTAAACTGTTCGCGGAGAACCGAGAGGATTGTTCTAATATTCTGAACCGTAAACCCTTGTCTCCGCAGGTCTGCTAAAGCAAGTAACTCATAGAGGTCAATAGGAGAGTATCTCCTCTCAGTAAAACCACCGGCCTTTGTCGGACGTGAGGCCACTGTTGCTGAAAACAGACGGCGAGCATCCCACCATTGCAGTTGGCGAGCGGACAAACCAGTAAAGACCGCCACTTCGCGGGCGCTGTACGAACGCTTCAGCTTCATAAACGGCCCTCCCTACGATTTATCTTGGCCTGCAGCAAAACGGCTAAGTGAGGTCGCGTCCAGTGCCTTGTCGCGCTTGCCGTCAAGTAAGTAGTCCGCAACCATTCGAGCAGTCAACGGGGCCAGTAGAACTCCGTTCCGAAAGTGTCCTGTGGCGTAAAAAAGCCCTGGCAATCTTTCGGATGGACCGATGGCAGGTAGGTCATCTGGGGTTCCAGGTCGAAGACCGACTCTCACTCCTTGAAACCAAGCCTTCTTCGCGGTTGGGACAATCTCACAAGTCATATTAATCAATTGCTGAACGCCAGCTACTGTCGCACGCTCGTCAAACCCTACGTCTTCAACAGTGGCACCGATAAGAACCGAACCGTCTGTCCAGGGAACCAGATAGCACTGGTCTGTCCAAATGACACGCTCTGGAGGCGACTTTGGCCACCCCAAATGAAGCAATTGTCCCCGGACCGGCCGAACGGGAACAGCTTCCTCTCCCTCGGCCTCAACCTGACCCGACCAACTTCCCGCAGCCATCACTACTGCATCGCATGAGACGGTGTCGACCGGTGTTTCAACTTGTAGTACCCCATCTCGACTAAACACCCTCGCGGCCGACATTGAAGCCGTAAATGTCACACCGTGAGCTCCTGCAGCTCGGCGCAGTGCACTGGTTAAATCAGTGGCTCCGACAAACCCATGAGACTCAACTACAAGACCCGACAACACATTCGAAGACAGTTGCGGTTCTTCTTGATGAATGGCTTTTTTGTCAAGATATTTAGCAGCGATGCCCAAGTCGCGGTAGGTAGATGCCATCCTTTGAAGTCGGTCGACCGAAACCTTATCGCGAGCAATTTCTAGTGTTCCACTGCGGACATACTGTATGGTCGCCCCAGAATCATCCACCACCTGTGAAACAAATTCGTCGTAGAGCTCAAGACTTCGTCCACCTAACTCAAGAAGCGCACTGCCCTCATGAGCAGTAATGTACGGGGCCAAGACACCGGCAGAAGCTTGGGTGGCTCCCTGCCCCACCTCCCGTCGATCAATCACGTGAACGCGGCTACCACGCCGGGCCAGTTCATAAGCCACCGCGCAACCAATAACTCCTGCCCCCACAACGACGACATTTGATGTCTTCTTCACAATTTCACGCCCAACCGCCAAGTGTACGAAGGCAAGGGGTAATGTGTCTAGTGATTAGCTCGTTGCCGCAAGAGGCCGCGAGTATCAATGGTCACACCATGTTATAGTTCGCGGGTGCCGCACGACGAAATCGCGCAGGCGGTGCTTGAACGTGAAGAGGTCATTCGATACCTCCAAGGTAATGAAAACGAAAGCCCCCTTGAAGCTCAAGAGCGGGTTTATACCTACCTTGATGAGCTCAGAACGACACAGCGTTACAGGATGTACCGGGCTCTACAGCACCCGCTGTATCCACTTTTGAGAAAGATTGACCGCCAGGAAGCTCAAGTCTCCATTGCCAAGAAAGCAACACGGCAGGGGCGTGTAATTTACGCGTCGAATCATAAAAGCCACACAGACTATCTCGTTCAACCACTTGTTCTTGATGACAACGGCATTCGTCCGCCAGTAATTGCCGCTGGAATCAATTTATTCGGCGGAGCGCTAGGATTGATCCACAAACACGTGACAGGCGCAATCCCTATCAGACGGGACGCCCGTGCTATGAAAGACCCCGCCTACTTGGCAACTTTGAAAGCTTATGTCGCCGAAGTTCTCCAGCGTCATGATTTATTCCTCTACTTAGAAGGCGGGAGAAGTTACAGCGGAGAACTGAAACGCTTCAAAACCGGTCTTCTTCACGCAGCAGCTCAGGCACGACGAACCGATGTGGTAGTGATTCCCGTCGCCATTGCATACGACCTAGTGCTTGAAGACTTTGTGCTTTCTCGGCAAAGAGTAAAACGCCAGCAGAGACCATTTGCCCGTGAAGTAGCAGAGATGATTCGGTACGCCGTTGGTTATCAGAGTCGCGCGATCGTCAGTTTTGGCGAGCCGATTCAGCTAGCTGACTACGATCCAGACGGACGTCGTTCAATGGTGCAACTAAATCGAAGACTGCGGGATGCGATTGGTCTCCTTTACACCATAGTGCCAACAGCACTTGTTGCAGCAGCCATGCGTCCGTCCATTCAACACAGTGAACTGGAATCAGAAATCGATCGACTAATAGACATTCTCAGAGCAGCGGGAGCACGTCTCGACGTCGACACGGCGCAAGAAGCAGTAGAAGCCGCTATCGCACCACTGGCAACACGAGGAATTCTTGTCGTTGAAGGAAAACGCTATCGCGTACGTGAGCGAACGGTACTTCGATATTATGCTCGGACGATCGAGCACCTTCTGAAAGACAAGGGACGACCAGTCTTGCACAAATGAACGACCGCTTAAGGAGAGCCTAGAGCATTTGAATTCCCGGCTAATTAATCGATACCCGGCTGCCAACCCAGCCGGCTGTAAAAAGAAATGGCTCTGAAAACTCCCGTTTCTAGTCGATCCAATCAGCAATAAAAACGTTCGTATCGCCTTCGGTTTGACTGTCACGATTCGAAGCAAAGACCAACTGCTGGCCATCTGGTGAAAACATCGGAAATCCGTCGAAAGTCTCGCCAAACGTGATCTGTTCTAAACCACCACCATTCGCATTGATAATAAACAAATCAAAGTTTCGGCCATCAGGATTGTGCCAGTTTGACGAAAAAATAATTCGCTCCCCATCCGGGTGCCAGAACGGACCAAAACTCGCTCCACCGAGGTCAGTTACTTGGTGAAGGTTGCTACCGTCAGCGTCCATGACAAAAATCTCAAGTTCGGTGGGCCTCCAGAGTCCCTCATCCAGCAACCGCTTGTAATCGTCATACTCGGGACCATCGGGAATTTCTCGGCCGCGAAATACAATTTTTGAACCATCAGCTGAAAAGAACGGGCCTCCATCTGGGCCCTGCCGACTGGTCAGTCGTCGCACGTCAGAACCATCCCCATTCATGGAGTAAATCTCCATATCACCATCACGGACACTGGTAAACACCACGCGTCCGTCTGGACCTATCGTGGCTTCGGCATCGTAACCTGGGGTTTCAGTCAATCGGGTCAATTCAGAGCCATCTGCCGCTGCTCGAAATATGTCGTAAGTGTCATAGATAGCCCAGACGTATCCAGCCGAAAAACTTGGCGGAGGCGGACACTCGAGCCCACCAAGATGGGTCGACGCATAAATGATGGATTCGGAATCAGGGTAAAAGTATCCGCAAGTTGTTCGGCCGTCTCCCGTTGAAACCATTCTAAGATTTGAACCGTCCAAATCCATTCTGAAAATCTGGTCGCAGGGAACACCTTCTCTAGTCGACTGAAAGATCAACTCAGAACCATCTGAAGTGAAATAGGCTTCGGCATTTTCACCGCCGAACGTCAACTGCTGAAGGTTGGCGAGATGTACTTCCGGATCGGCTGAATCCTCATCACTAGATTCAATTATTTCGACCACGGTTTCTTCAGAGCTAGACGCTCCGCATGCCACCATCAAGACAATTGAAAAAATTGCAAGCACGAACCTGAACCAATACCACGTCATCTGATCCTCCTACCCGATCTCACGATACTCCAAACGATCAACCCTTCTATCGTCGACCAAGAAGCTCCAACATTACAAGAGAAAGCCACGGTACATAAGTAATCAATATTACGCCAAGTCCCAAGATGAGCAGCACCGGCAAAGCCGCTCGATAAACGTGCAAAATTGGACGATCGAACCGGTAAGAAGCAAAGAACAGGTTAAGTCCAACGGGCGGCGTCAAGTAGCCCAATTCAAGATTGGCAATAAAAATAATGCCTAGATGAATCGGATCTATCCCGTACGCAACGCCCATCGCACTAATTAACGGCACAACGACAAAAATTGCCGAAAAAATGTCCATAAGACAACCAACAAGAAGCAGAAAAATATTTAGGGCTAACAGAAACAGCAACGGGGATTGGATCTGTGACTGAGTCCATTCAAGGAGGCGGAAAGGAAGGTCTGCGTCCAGCGTATAGGCAGTAAACCCCTTGGCTGCCGCCAAGATGATCAGAACTCCGCCGACCAAAACAACTGACTCGGTAATAGCAGAACGCAAGCCGTTCAGAAAAGGAAAATCTCGATGGATGAGTCCAGTTAATACAAAGGCATAGAGCGCAGCTAAAGCCGATACTTCGACTAGTGTCGCCCAGCCACTAAAATAAGAAACCAAGACAACAATTGGAAGTCCGAGTTCCCATTTTGCTACCCAGATCGCCGACCAGACTTCGGAAGTAACAAACGGTCGACGTCCTGCACCAGTGATTACACCTTCACGCATGCCCCAAACTGAGACCAGTCCGATAAGTAGAAACCCTGGCAATATCCCACCGATAAAGAGGTCTTCCAGAGGCACTTCTGCAACGACGGCATACAAAATTAGTGGAAGCGCAGGAGGTAAAAGCAAGCCTAGCGATCCAGATGCCGTCAACAGGCCTACAGAAAAACGATCTCGATATCCATCTTTAAGAAGAGCAGGAAGCAGTAACCCGCCGAGCGCCAAAATGGTGACACCCGACGCTCCAGAAAAGATCGTAAAAAAAGCACAAACAACAACGCATACAACCGCCGTTCCGCCTGGCATCCAGCCAACTAGAGCTCGGAACAGACGCAGAAGACGTTCCGAAACCCTACCTTGGGCCAAGATACAGCCAGTCAACGTAAACAATGGAATGGCGGGAAGAAGCGGTTCAGTGGCAAGGTCGTATGCATAAAGTGCCACTTGGGCAGGTGGCACAAAAAATGTCATGTATAGAAAGACAGCAGCGCCCCCCAACACGGCAAAAATAGGAGCACCCGCCACCGCTGCCACTACTACGAGTAATACCCAAGGCCAGGCGGAACTACCGTCAAGAAACTCGTAGGAATTACTCAGCCACAACCCAGCCACCATCCCCAACGCTACTAATATTCGCTGGCTCCATGATTCGCCCACATGCCACATCAGGCGGAGTGCAATCAGCAGAAACGAAAAAGGAAGTACCAGAAGGACAATCCACACCGGAACACCGAGCGCAATCTCTGAGCCGATGTCGCGTTCAACCAAAACCACATCAACGGCACCTCTGGCAAGAATCGCTGATACCGCCCCGCCAAACATAGCCGCAAGCACCGCCGCCACAGTGCGCACCCGCCCCTTAGGCATCAGTGTCCCGGTTGCGAGAGCAATCAATTTTCCTTCTCTGGCCGCGAGTGTCGCACCGAGAAAGCCAACCCAAAGAGTTAAATGTTGGACAAAGGGAATCGACCCTGGAATGCCACCTGCTCTGAACGGGCGGATAGTTATTTCTGCCAAAGGAAGCAGAACCATCGCCACAAGGGCACCCGCAGCTATTAAGTCCTCAGTGCTATGGAAAAACCTGAGAAAACTTGATCCGTTAGGTGCCGAATGTGGCGACACATCCGTTCTGGGATGCTCAGTAGAACTCATCAACTCTGAAAAGAATTCACTACGTCACCGAAAACAGAACTGTTTGCTATTGGCCACGAAAACTGTTCCGTTCCCTTAGAGCAAGATCGTAGATATCTTGTGGAACCATGGTCCCACGCATCGATGAGGTTAACTCATCGGCCGTCTGACGAAATGCGACAATGGCTGCATCGTCCGGCATCGAGACTGTTAGTCCACGACCACGCATCTGGTCTATCGCTTCGCGGTCTTGCCTTGGAACTTCATCCCACTGGTTATCTTCGAACTCCTGACCAATCGATAAAAACGCCTCTTGATCGTCAGAACTGAGCCGCTCCCAAGCTCTCTCAGTAACCAGTAGGGCATTAATGACCGGCGCTAGAGGCACATCGAGCATGTGCGGTGCAGAGCGATAATATTGGACCAACATCACTGCGTAAGGCGGCAGTGGATACGCATTGATTAAACCGGTATTTAAGCCCATCGCAACGTCAGTCACAGCCAGTGGAACTGGATCAAATCCGTTCTCCTTATACCACTGCACCATTGCATCGTCTCCTGCCGACGTAAAGATCTTGGCGCGTCTCAAATCTTCGAGAGTGGAAACAGGTTCAGCTGTAAAAAAATGTGCCCACCCCGTGTGCCCCCAACCGACCAGTACAAACCCCTCATCAGCCAGAACGTCCTCAAACGTCGGCCTGAGCGCTGACAGGACGTGGCGAGCTTCATCATCGGATTGAAAGAAGAACGGCATTCCCAAGACATTAAATGCCGGATCAATCTCACCGAGCGCCGTCTGTGAAAGAAGTGCTGCCTGGGTCGAATTCAATTTCAGGCGTCGTACGATGGTAGCCTCGTCCCCTTGGGAACTCGAAGCAACGCGCACCCGTACTCTTCGATTTGTGACTTGCTGAAGATCAGCCGCCATCTCCTTCAGCGCCCTGTCCCACAAAGAGTTTGGTGGGGCAATCGATCCAAGGGTTATTGGCCTCTGAGCAAAAAGGAGAACCGGGCTGACCAACAAGGATACAGCGATGGCAATTCGGAGCGACCTCATCGTTAGTTTTCTTCCTCCCTAATTGGCTCCTCAAACAGCTCATCGACATGATCGAGAAGCAGCCGGGCTCGTTTCTGATTCACCAGATTCACCAGTCGGAGGCTGATATCAGTCTCCGGGTCAACCGCAAGCGCGGAACCTAGCAACGACTCAAACTCCGCGCGGTCCTGCGCCACCAACGATACCCCAGTTGCCAAGGCGAGATAGGGCGAGGCATCAAGACCATCCGACAGCTCTACCGCACGCTCAAAGTGAACACGCGCGCGGCTGGAAGACCCCCCGAGCAACTCTGGAACCGATTCAAGTGCAATGGACGCTGAATGCAGTGCTCCACGATTGTAGTCTTCGTCTAGTGCAAGTGCACGGCCCAACAACGCTCTCACAACCGGTAGATCCGCGGCAAGTCTCGGGTTATCAAGCCCAAGTGAAATAGCGAAACCCCACGACCCAGCTAGCCAATAAATTGTCTCAACGTCATCGACACGAAATGTAGCAACCGCCCTCTCCGGATCCAAACGTAGTGTCTCTGAAAGGCCTACATACTTAACTTCTACCCGGCGGAGACAATAGTCGCGTGCTCGAACATACATATTGAGAGCACGCCGCTCAGCAGTCTCAGCGGTCGCATAATCGAAATCTTTCCATTCTGCGACTTCTGCATCGGGTTGAATGAATAGCGCTGCGTAACTAGTAAAAGTACTACAAGCGTTCAGGAGAAGACCTGGATGATCAGGTGACGACTCCAATAGTGTCTCAAGAGTCTTCAGATTGAACGGTAGAGCCTCTCGCACCAGTTGTGGATCTTCATCAGATGCATAAATAGCAGCACCTTCAGAAAGGGTTTCCGAAAGGGCGTTAACCGCCATCGATTTGACAGAGCAGCCGCTACTCACAACGATCGCAAGAATCACCGCTCCCTGACAGAGAGAAATGAAACCAGATTTAGTGTCGAATCGCATCATTGACGTTATAGGCGCACGAAGCCTTTCTGATCATACCAGCCCTCAGGTAATACGCCGGGTTGGCTCTACACAGAAAGTGATTCCGTGCCATGATCATTGCGGTGAAAACATTCGTCACAATTCCAGCCGGTTGGTTCGATATGGGAAGTGAAACGGGTCAGAGCGACGAAGCTCCGATCCACCGAGTGTGGGTCGACACCTTTCAGATGGCTATTTATCCAGTCACACGGTCCGAATATCAACACTTTCTAGAAGACACTAATCGTGAACATCCCAGGGACTGGGACAATCCACTATTTGGAAATCCTGCTTATCCAGTTGTTGGTGTTAGCTGGAATGACGCAACTGTCTACTGTCTGTGGCGATCTTCAAACGGTGACCTAGTTCGGCTACCGACCGAAGCAGAATGGGAACGGGCAGCTCGAGGTCGCCAAGTCGCACGTAACTATCCTTCTGGAAACGAGATCCCGAAATGGATCCCTGCTGGAGGCCGAGGCCCACTAGATGGACCGTGGACAGTTGAACTTGGCAAAGCATCCGATTTTGGTCTCTATGGTATCGCCGCGAACATTCATGAGTGGTGTGCTGACTGGCATTCGCGAACTTACTATCGCGACTCGCCGCGGCAAAACCCACCGGGGCCGCCGTCGGGTGTTCGACGCAGCTCTCGCGGTGGATCGTGGCGTCACGCCTTAACTATTAGTCGCGTCTCGGCCAGAAGTAAACTGGACCCGTCGTTTCGGTACACAGACTATGGCTTCCGCCTCGCACGCTGACCCGAGCAACCCAGAGTTCGCGCGAGCTCTGGAAATTGCGCAAGCGGTTCGGGCAGCCGAGGGTCAGGCACTATTCGTAGGAGGCTGGGTTCGTGATCGTCTTGCCGGATGGAAATCAAAAGACATTGACATCGAGGTTTATGGCGTAACCGCAGAACACCTCCGGTCATTACTGGAGCGAATCGACCGTGTCGACCGCGTCGGAGAAAGCTTCACGGTATACAAAGTAGGTGGAATTGATGTTTCCTTGCCAAGACGAGAATCCAAAACAGGACGAGGTCACCGGGGCTTCACGATCGAAGGTGACCCGAACCTTTCATTCAAAGAAGCCGCCCGACGCCGAGACTTCACAGTTAACGCTATTGCTTGGAATCCACTTACCAACCAATATCTCGACCCATACCAAGGACAAAATGACCTAAAACAAGGCATCTTGAAGATGGTTGACTCCCAAACATTTTCGGATGACAGTCTTCGCGTACTACGAGCCATTCAGTTCGCTGCCCGGTTTGGTTTTACACTTGACGAAGACACTAGAACAACTTGCCGGTCCATTACGTTGGACGACCTTCCGCCAGAACGCATCTGGGGAGAACTCGAAAAACTTCTGTTGGGGTCACCCCGACCATCTGTGGGTTTGACACTTGCTCTAGAACTCGGCGTAATCGAACGTCTTTTCCCTGAACTTGCAGCGCTAATTGGATGTAAACAAGAACCAGAGTGGCATCCTGAAGGCGATGTGTGGACTCACACCCTGCTAGTGGTAGACCAAGCAGCTTCTAGCCTCAAAGAGCTCTCGCATCCTAAACAATCGACACTAATGCTCGCCGCCATCAGCCACGATTTTGGCAAGCCGAGCACAACAGAGTTTATTGATGGCCGAATCCGTTCGCGTAACCATGAACAAGCAGGAATCAAACCAACAGAGACTTTTCTCGATCGCATCAACATTCACTCCTCCCGTGGATACGACGTGCGCCGACAGGTTCTCGAACTCGTCGCTCATCATCTAACGCCAGGAATGTGGCATAAGGCTCCGGATGGCGTCACTGATGGAGCATTTCGCCGATTGGCTCGAAAGGTTGACCTAGAACTACTAGCAGTACTGGCCAAGGCCGACTGTCGAGGACGAACAGGAATGTTTGACTGTTCCGCTATGGATTGGTTCCTGGAACGTGCCCGGGCGCTAGGTATAGAGCACGAAGCACCTGCGCCGCTGCTTTTAGGACGTCATCTACTTCAACTTGGACTGCTCCCCGGACCTGAGGTTGGTAAAATTCTGAAGCACATCTACGAACTCCAATTGGACGGCACGGTTCGATCAGTTGATCAAGCGATTTCTGAAGCAAAATTATTGATCACGAGAAAGACAACAACCCCCTTGAAGAACTCAGACCAACAATAATGCAGTGTGATTCTCATAGAACCGATTATTAAGGTTTAAATTTCTCGGTCTTAATATTCATTGAGTCGCCAATCTGCTGACGAGAAAAATTGGAGGCTTCGCAGCGTTCGTTCGTGTTCAGTATCTTACTCAATGCAGAACTTGAAATATTTCCTCCACTGACGACCGCAACGCAAGTTTCGTAGTCACTCGACCCGATCGCCGCAAGAGCAGCGGCGACAGTTACGGCACCGCTTGGCTCCACCACAAGTTTCGCGGATCGAAACAGCCAGGCTACTGCGCGTTCGATCACGTCGTCTTTGACCGTAACTACGGTGTCAACAAATTCTTTGACATGTAAGAAGGTAAGGTCACCTGGTCGTACAGGCAAAAGGCCGTCGGCCACACTATTCACAGAACTCAGCGTTTTAGGCCGTCCTGCATAAAGTGAAGCTAACATTTTCGCCGCCCCGACTGGCTCGACACCAATGACACGTGCGTGTGGGTAGGTCTGCTTCACTGCCGCCGACACACCGGCGATAAGTCCACCACCACCAATTGGTACATACACGCAGTCGACATCTGGGCAATCTTCGACGATTTCTAATCCAACCGTCCCCTGTCCCGCTATGACCTTGGGATGGTCAAAAGGCGGTACAACCGTCAGCCCTCGAACGTCAGCTTCGTATTCCGCTCTCGCTTTTCGTTCCGCCGAAGTCGTCCCTTCCATAACCACTTCTGCGCCGAAAGCTTTAGCCCCAAGAACTTTCACGTCCGGTGCGGTGACCGGCATTACAACCAGCGCCGAAATACCCAGTAGCCGTGCCGAGTACGCGACCGCCTGCGCGTGGTTACCAGATGAATAGGTGACTACACCACGCTGCCTTTCGTCAGAGGAAAGTCCAAGCATCATGTTTGACGCGCCGCGCAACTTAAAGGAACCTGCCATTTGGAGATTCTCAGCTTTGAGGCGAAATGAGCGACCCACGTGCCGTGACACGTCGACGAGAGGCGTCCGAACCACCGTCCCATGGATGCGAATGGCAGCTCGTTCAATATCCCTGAGAGGCGTAAGAGGCGAAGCGACAGAAGTCACCCTGTACCAAAGCATATACTGATGACTATGGTTGACCGGAATAGGTTTGTTCGGGCCATCTGCATTGCTGTTCTGCTAGTAACGTGGTTCTTGAGTTCGGCACCGGTGCTGGCCCAGGAGGAAATCGCTCTGCCGCTCGACCGGTTTGTAACCGACGTCCGTGGATCACTCGCGTTGTTTGGTCAAAATCGACAATTTGCCAGTACTCGAGGTCTCAACACATCTATGACCCCTCGAATAGGTCTGGGATTTGAAGTTGGAGCGCACGCTTATCTATACCGCTGGCGAGTTATAACAATCGGCGTAGGCGGAACTGTCCACAAATCAGTTGGCACTAAAGGTGCAATCCAAGCCGAATCTCACGCCAAAGCACCTGCCATTCGGGCTAACTTCTTTGCAATTTCACCACAGCTGTCACTGAATTTCGGTAGCCGTGACGGCTGGAGCTACTTAAGCGGTGGTCTCGGGAGCTCGACCCTAGGACTATATCCGGCTGGAACTGAACACAATACTCGTTATACACGTGCACTAAATTACGGCGGAGGCGCACGCTGGTTTACCAGTGACCATATCGCGTTTTCCCTTGATCTTAGATTCTACGCACTGACTCCGCTACCCCGCACAAACTTACAACCCGGTTCTCCACGTATAACATTGGCGGTCTTCAACATCGGTGCATCCTTCCGATGAATGGAGTCAGTTACATTACTTGAGATGCTCTAATGAAACGGGAGAATTTACTCGATTTTTTTGATGACCGTATTCGGTCAAAACAGAACTTCTTCGTCTATGACGACGGCTACCGATCGTATACATACAGCTACGAGGAAATCCGTCAGGCCGCGTACGACTTTTCAGAACGCCTCGTGGGTGCTGGTTTCCGTCGACAAGACAAGGTGATCATTTGGAGTGAAAACCGCCCAGAGTGGGTCGTAGCCCTGTGGGGCTCTTGGCTCGCTCGATGTGTGGTCGTTCCGGTCGATTACCGTGCTTCCGAAGACTTATTGTCAAAAATTGTTTCAATCGTTGAAAGTGATGTTGTACTCATTGGCGATGAAGTCCCGTCGCCGACCGGCAAGGTTAAAGCATGGCCACTCAAAGACCTCTTAACAGCCAACCGAATCAAAGCCAAGTCATCAGCACCTGTCACAGGTGCCGACAACTCTACTGAGCTGGCCGAAATCATTTTCACTTCGGGAGCCACTGCAGACCCGAAAGGCGTTCAATTAACTCATCGCAACATCCTCGCCAACACTCTACCGGTGGAACGAGAAATCTTAAAATATAGAAAATACGCCAAGCCATTCTCTCCAATTCGGTTCCTCAACCTCCTTCCCCTCAGTCATATGTTCGGACAAGCCATGGCGACCTTTATACCTCCGATGCTTTCCGGTGTGACGGTATTCATGCACGGCTATAACCCATCTGAAATTGTCAACCAGATCCGGAAACATCGCGTGTCAGTTTTGGTCTGTGTCCCGAAGATGCTAGAGGTGCTCCGAGAACACATAGAACATCTTGCTCCGGAAGTTCTCGAACCGGTCGAACCGAAGGAATCGGTCGCTCTACGATGGTGGCGCTACCGTAGAGTCCATCGATTGTTTGGAATGAAATTCTGGACATTTGTCGTGGGAGCTGCAGCACTCGACAAACGTCTCGAAGAATTCTGGTCAAGACTGGGTTTCTTAGTAATTCAGGGATACGGTCTCACAGAAACCGCACCTATCGTGACTCTGAATCATCCTTTTCGTACACGCCGCGGAAGCGTCGGTAAACCTATCGGTGGTGTTGAAGTAAAGATTGCTTCGGATGGCGAAATTTTAGTACGCGGCGAGAATGTAACTACCGGCTATTTCAAATCTCCGACGGCCACCACAGCAGCGTTTCAAGATGGATGGTTTCACACTGGTGATATCGGCACACTCGACGCCAGCGGTCAGCTCACGGTGCGAGGGCGTAAAAAAGAAACCATCGTCACCTCGGACGGATTAAACGTTTTCCCTGACGACGTCGAACAAGTACTTCGGAACATCGCAGGTGTTCGGGATGCGACGGTTGTTGGAGCGGCCGTTGAGGGAACCGAAAAAGTCCATGCTGTCCTCATACTGCGGCCAGAGACCACCCCGTCAAGTGTATTAGAAACTGCCAATGCAAAACTTGAAGAGCATCAAATGATCAAAGGCTACAGTCTGTGGCCGAGCGGCGAGTTTCCAAGAACTGAAGGCACGCAAAAATTAAAGCGGCACGAAATACGTCGATGGCTCGAGAACAAAGAAACCCTCATGAGTCCGCCACCGCACACAGCGGGAACAACGCGGTCGATTATCCAAAATATTTCTGGCCAACAGGAAATCAGTGCGAATACCACCATTGAAGAACTCGGTTTCAATTCAATTGAACGAATCGAACTAATGATGGCCATCGAACAACAACTTGATCGCTCACTTGATGAGCAAACCCTAAGAGACGCTGGAACCGTCGCTGGTCTTGAAGCGATCTTAAGCTCTGATGATCCGTCTAACCTAACCAGGAAAGACCGAGTCTCAGCTGCTCCACCTCTATCGTTTCCAAAATGGAACCGAAGTTTAACGGCCAAGATCATTCGACGAATTAGCCTCAACGCGTTTCTTTTACCTCTGACACGGCTTTTCGCGTGGATCAAAGTGGAAGGACTCGAACATCTCCACTCTACTTCTGGCCCAGTTGTCTACGCAGCCAATCACCAGAGCCACTTGGACGGCCCGGTCATCTTGGCGGCATTGCCTGTGAATCGAAGAATACAAGTGGCTACAGCAGCCGCAAAAGAGTTCTTTGCGGCTCACTTTTATCCTGAACAGCATTCCTGGCGGCAGCACATGACAAGTTCGTTTAATTACTATCTGGGCAGTCTCTTATTTAACATTTTTCCTTTGCCCCAGCGTGAAGCCGGCACTCGTGAAGCTATTCGATATTTGGGCGAGCTACTCGGCGATGGAAATTCAGTCCTCATTTTTCCGGAGGGACGTCGCACCACCACTGGTGAAATTGACCGCTTTCAACCCGGAATCGGGATGATTGCCAGTCGTCTAAATATACCTGTCGTTCCCGTTCGTCTAGAAGGCATTGATCGAATTCTCCATCAATCCTGGCGTATGGCCCGGCCTGGTCCAGCTAGAGTTGCGTTTGGTAAACCACTGAATCTGACAGGCGACGATTATCCTGACTTGGCAAAACAAGTCGAAGATGCTGTGCGTGAACTTTGAGTGTTGACACCCTGGTTAAGCTCGTAACCAACCGATGTTTAAGCTGCTATACTTCCGGTTTCAGGAGCTAGATGGCAAAAGACGATCTCATTGACGTTCAGGGAACTGTAGTAGCGGTTCACAGCGGCGGACTCTACCGGGTCGAATGTGACCCTGGTCATGAAGTTTTGGCACAATTAAGTGGTCGAATGAGACGTTTTCGGATCAAAGTGGTGCCTGGAGATCGCGTTACCGTCGGAGTCTCACCCTACGATCCTGCCCGCGGAATCATCACGTTTCGAGCTCGCTAAAAATTAGTCTTTGGGAAATCTTTGTTTACCCCATGAGACATTTCGCTCGGCTTCGACAGGGCAACTTCAAACGTTAAACCCAAGCCATCAAGAAACTTTTTTTGTCTAGATTCAGTGGAAATCACAAAGACGCCACTCGCTGACCAATCTGCTTCTGACCGCGAGGAACAGACGCAGCAAGAAAACACCGCTTTAAAGAGATTCAAAGCGTGCCGATGGCACGAAAATCCGAGCACTGGAGTATCCTACTGTTCCCATGGGGAAGTCTTACCTTTTACCGGTAAGAACGGTTTTAAACCAGAAGCATGGTGTCTCGAATGCTCGTTCTTCAAAACGAAACGAGCTGTCAAGCAACAACAGGTCGACCCTTACTCAGACCACTGAGAAACACCTCTGGTCCTAAGACAATCTTCGGCGTCTACTCGCTAAATTCCTTAGCAAGATCAAACCATTCACCATCGGGTGCCAATTCTTGATACAAACGCCAGTGTTCTTTTGCTTCTTCAGACCGCCCCATCTTCTCCAGCGTGACCGCGACATAAAAATGGCCGTCAGCGTATTTCGGGTTGAGCTGCAACGCTCCGTCATAGTAGGTCATGGCTTCCTGCAATCGGCCAAGGTCATGGTGAATGTTCCCAAGGTTGAAATGAGCTTCAAAACAAGAAGAATCGAGTAACAAAGCCCTACCGTAGAGAGCTTGTGCTTCAACAAGATCATCGTGCGCGTAGTGAAGATTCGCTAGATTCACAATCGCTGGCACGAGAGTTGGGTCTAGCAGGAGAGCCTTGCGATACGCGATTAACGCCCGTTCACGGTCTTGCTCGCCTCCTTCATCAAGCTCTGAACCTTCAAGGAAGAAGCGTGCCGCCAGTGCCGTTTTCTCTCCACCCGGTTTCGGATCTGAAGGCACCGAAATCGTTACTTTCGTTGCCTCCCTTCGTCTCAAAGCCACCACTTTTGCCGCTGGCACTGCCCCGCGAGCAGCGTTAAAATTCAGTGCCAATTGACCTTCCCTAGCAGCCAACCTACGCCTCACTGCACCACGAAATGAAGCGTTCTGCTCAAGTTCATCATGAATCTGCTTCAATACCGAAACATCACGAAAGTTGTAGTAGGTATCGGTGTTGGTTCGGGCCACTGGTTGCAGTAAACCGCATTTTTCAAGATAGCGTAACTGAGCCTCTCGAATGCGAGGATATCGACTCCGGACCTGACTAAGACTATGGTACAGCTGGCTCAATAATGCGGTGGACTGCAGTGCAGCGAGACGGCAGAATTCATCTTCACTCAGAATCTGAATCCTGCCAGGAGAGCGGGTATTAACTGCCTCTGCTTTTTTAAGCTTGTTACTTTTTCGACTGGCCACACCCGCAACGCCAGCACCAATCACCAGAATAGTCGTCCTTGACGTGACCTGATCACACGCCAACCCGCCCTGTCGTTCAACGAGAACATATGCTTCCCGATGCCCAATAGAAGCTAACTTTCCAGTAAAGACAACGATCTGATCGAGAAACGGGGACCGTGCTGAGAGTTTGTCGCCGAGCGCAGACGCCTGCGTCATGTTCGTAGTAACTGTAAGTATGCGAGATGCCAATCGCTGGAAAGATGCTTGAGAATGATCATAAAGTCAAGTCGTTCGGTACTGTAATTACATGGCGACCCTATTAGCTGGCGACGTCGGCGGAACTAAGACGCTCTTGGGCCTGTTCGACTCAACACGCTCACCACCATTGCGGCTAAAAGTTTCTCGATTCAGCACGCTAGACTTCAGCGGACTCCCCGCGATGATAGAAAAGTTTCTGTCTGGTCATCTTGGCGGTGTTGAGAGCGCGTGCCTGGGCGTTGCTGGGCCAGTTCAACATAACGTCTCTAATTTAACCAACATACCGTGGCGTGTGGATGCCAAAGATATTTCTGTGCCTTTTTCGATTCCCTGTGTCCGATTACTGAACGACGTCACAGCAGCAGCATATGCCATTCCCCAATTAAGTGGGCCCCAACTTGAATTTCTTCAGATAGGTCAACGTGACCTTCAAGGTAACGCTGCATTGATCGCTTCCGGTACTGGCCTAGGCGAATCCATACTTCAGAACATTGACGGAACACTTATCCCCACACCTTCCGAAGGGGGTCACGCAGATTTCGCGGCACGTACGACACGCGAACAAAAATTAGTGGAGACTTTAACCCAATCGCATGGTCGAGTCTCATGCGAAGAAATCCTCTCGGGCTCAGGACTAGTGCATTTCCATCGATTCGTACACGGCTCTGAGAATTGCACTGGATTACCCAGCGGCGTTCCGATAAGCGAACAGCCCTTTTGTATTACCAAGGCAGGAATCCGTAAAGACTGCGATGGTTGCACTGAAACGGTGAATCTATTCGTCGAAGCTCTTGGCTCAGAAGCCGGAAACCTGGGGCTCCGATCTATGGCGACTGCGGGTGTCTACGTAGGAGGTGGAATACCCCCACAGATCCTTCCTGCACTAAGAAACCCACTTTTCCTTCAAGCGTTCACATCAAAATTTCCAATGAGCAATCTTCTTAAGAAAATTCCAGTAGCCGTCATTCTAGACACTGAGGCTCCGCTTATTGGAGCAGCCATAGCCGCGCAAACTTTACATGCTCAACCCTCTGGGCGTTCTAGTTAAGTGTCCTGTTTCTGGATGCCAGTCGACACCTGGTAGAAGGCCAAGAACCGCAATTAAACTTCCAAGCAATTCGATGATAGAGTGTTGTTTCTCGACAACTCAATCAAGGAAGCCTTACATTGACCGTCAGACACCTAGTTTTTTTCACGCTCGTCTGGGCAGTGACTAACCCTCCTGTTGTCAGAGCTCAATCCCTCGAACCTATTTCTTACACTCTTAGATTTCCAGAACCACACAGTCATTACATGGAGGTCGAGGCACTAATTCCATCTACAGACCAACCGACGATTGACCTCATGATGCCAGTATGGACACCCGGATCATATTTTGTTCGGGAATTCGCCAGAAACTTAGAAAACATCACGGCACGCACCCTGAGCGGCTCTGAATTAATTATCGAAAGCACTCGTAAGAATCGCTGGGTGGTTGAGACGAGCGGATCTGAACCAATTATCCTTTCGTATCGGGTCTATAGTCGCGAAATGTCAGTTCGTACCAACTGGGTGGACAGCGACTTCGCCTTGGTCAACGGAGCACCGACATTCATCACTACTGCCGATTTGAAGCCACGCCCCCACGACGTCACCGTGGAACTCCCACCAGAGTGGAGTCGAAGTGTAACGGCATTGCCTCCAACCCCGAGCGGGCAGCCGAATAGCTACCGTGCCGTCGATTTTGACACGCTGATAGATTCACCAATCGTGGTAGGAAATCCAGACATTTATGAATTCACCGTCGACGAAACGCCACATTTTTTAGTTAACGTCGGCGACGATGGCCTATGGGACGGAACACGTTCTGCTCGTGACGTGGAACTCATCGTGCGCCAACAACACGAGTTATGGGGATCGATTCCGTACGATCGTTACGTTATTTTGAATCTCATCACCGAATCAGGTGGAGGATTGGAACACAAAGATTCGACTGTCGTCATGACCAGTCGCTGGCAAATGCAGGACCGACAAGATTATCTAAATTGGTTAACGCTCGTTAGTCATGAAATCTTTCATGCGTGGAACGTGAAACGTTTAAGACCAATCGAACTTGGTCCCTTCGACTACGAACAAGAGGTGCACACTAAAAGTCTGTGGGCGGTCGAGGGTTTGGCCGTCTATTATGGAGCGCTGCTGGTCCATCGCGCAGGTTTGTCATCACGTGACGAGTACTTCACTTCACTCTCTAACGAGATACGTCGCCTTCAGACCACTCCGGGTCGACAGGTCCAAACGCTCGCACAAGCATCGTACGATGCCTGGATCAAGTTTTATAGACCAAACGAGAATAGTCGTAACACAACGGTGAACTACTACACGAAAGGAGCTGTGGTCAGCTTCCTCCTCGACGCCAAGATGCGACGCATATCAGGCGGAACTCGTACGCTTGACGATGTAATGCGACTAGCTTACGGGCGCTATTCTGGAACCCACGGCTACACACCAGAGCAATTACGTGCAACTGCTCAAGACGCCCTTGAAATCGATGCCAATCTAAACCCTTGGTTCGATCAGGTGTTAGATAGTGTCGACGAACTGGATTACTCCGAGGCACTCGATTGGTTCGGATTAAACCTAACTATGTCCGAGTCGATGGACACACCAACGGACGAAGAGAAAATTTCTGGATGGATCGGTCTAACCCCACGTAGGCGTGACGATGACTTAATCGTCACGCAGGTAACACGAGGAACTCCAGGATTCGAAGCGGGATTCAACGTTGGCGATGAAATTTTAGCGATCGACGGCTACCGAGTCCGGGCGAGCAGTTGGGATAGCCGCTTAGAGCAGTATGGAGTAGGTGAAGAAGCTTCAGTTCTCGTCGCCAGAAGAGAACGCCTTCTTCCTCTCCGCGTGGTCTTTGGCGAGAAACCCGACGCTCTGTGGAAACTTGAACCACGGACCGTTCAAACAAACTCGCAAAGCTACCGAGTTGATTCATGGCTTGGAGAACAACCTTAGTGGAACCCCAACTACTCAATACCAAGTGGAGACAACGACAAAATAGAAGGGCTCTTGTTTTTGGTGACCACTTTCGACCCAAGCGAAAGAGGTTCACACTCGCTTTATGGACCTTGTTCTCGTTGACAGCAATGCCTAGTTCGCTACCACCCTCAATATCGGTTGAAATAAAAGCGCAAGCAAATTCGAATGATCGGGCGGCTGAACGGCGCGATATGGTTGTGCGGCAAATTCGAAGGCGTGACGTCACGAATCCACTGGTCCTTTCCGCCATGGAGACCGTTCCCCGTCATAGATTTGTACCGAACGATGCCGCACTTCAAAGCCGTGCCTACGCTGATACTCCTTTACCAATCGACCAAGGTCAGACAATCTCGCAACCATATATCGTCGCCTACATGACCGAAGCCCTCCAACTGCCGCCAAACGCAAGAGTTCTAGAGATCGGGACGGGGTCCGGGTATCAAGCTGCGGTTCTCGCAGAAATCGCGACCGAGGTTTACTCAATCGAGATCGTCCCAGAACTTGCAACCAAGTCGCACGAATTACTCAACGATCTAGGCTACGACAACGTACACGTTAGGATGGGCGATGGCTACGGAGGTTGGCCAGAGGAAGCTCCGTTTGACGGTGTCATCGTCACAGCCGCACCCGATCATATTCCACCTGCACTTGTCGAGCAGCTGGCAGAAGGTGCCCGCCTTGTGATTCCGGTCGGTGAAACCTCCCAGGCCATCACAATCGTGACCAAACAGTCTGCCGGTTCCACCAGTGAAATAACTCTCCCGGTACGTTTTGTGCCAATGACGGGTGAAGCCGAAAGGTAAGAAGGTGCCGCAGAGAAAACGTAGTGTCTTAATCACCTTAGCAGGCGATCACTCCTCTTGATTCTAGTAAACAAAATCAAATAAGAAGCTAACTGCTTTGAACATTGGTCGACGCCTCGGCTGACCGCATCTCGTGACCGGTCATTGAAACCTGGGCGGTAATCCGTTCGGACGTATCAAGAAACGCCCTCGCTGCAGGCGAATCCTCTTCGGAGGTAACAAGGGGAACGCCTGTATCACTCCCAACACGTATTGGCGTATAAATCGGAATTCGTCCCAGAAAAGGAACATTAAGCTCGTCGGCGACGCGCTGACCACCACCTTCTCCAAAAATATCACTGCCATGATCACAACTCGGACAAACATAGTGACTCATATTCTCAATAATTCCCAAAGTCGAAATTTCAAGCTTCTTGTACATGGCAATAGCGCGACGACTATCCGCTAATGAAACAGTTTGGGGTGTCGTAACGACAATGGCTCCAGACACTGGGACTGTCTGGCTCAAACTCAGAGCGACATCTCCAGTTCCAGGAGGCATATCGACCACAAGATAATCAAGTTCGCCCCAGCGAACATCCTGAAAGAACTGCCGCACCACTCCATGCAACATCGGCCCGCGCCAGATAATCGGTGCATCCGCGCTGGTTAGAAAACCCATTGACACGACCTGAAGACCAAATTTTTCTGCCGGCACAATTTTTTTACCATCACTCTCAAGTTGCGCGTCGAGTCCGAGCATGATTGGGATATTAGGACCATAGACATCGGCATCGATGATGC
>CAZUZW010000029.1:0-28909 GCA_964624855.1 uncultured Vicinamibacteraceae bacterium | reverse complement strand
CGAAGCCTTGGTGAGCCATTACCTCACCAACAAGCTAATCGGACGCGGGCCCCTCAACAAGCACTAGCCGCGAACGGCCAGCTTTGATCACCGCTTCTCTAATAGCGGGATGTTATGCGGTATTAGCCCCCCTTTCGGAAGGTTATCCCCCACTCGAAGGTAGGTCACCCACGCGATACTCACCCGTTTGCCACTCTACTTACGGGCCGAAGCCCGCTTTCGCGTTCGACTTGCATGTATTAGGCACGCCGCCAGCGTTGATTCTGAGCCAGGATCAAACTCTCAAGTTGAAAAACAAGTCTCTAGTAAACCTTTCGGACAACTAGAGAACAACTTCAACACGAGAGCCTAAATGGCTCTACGTTGTTCATTTCTTCTGTTGTTAGGCTGATACTCGGACGCGCATTAATCAACGTCCTATCTAGTTTTCAAAGAACCCGCACTCGGAACGGCCTCCCGCACCGGTGGTCCCTCTTTACGACCATCGTCTTCAGGGGAACCTTCTAATATTATAGATCTCAATACAACGTGTCAACTTAGCGACCCTCTCTTTAACATAGAGCACATACGACTGCTCTTTAGCCCTAAATCTCTTGCTGTAAATTGATTCTCAAGACCTTGCGTCCGACCTTCAGAACAATAGATCTCGCCGGAGGGAAGAGGCGCAGCATTCGGTCATTAATTCGCTCACCATCAATCTGAACACCACCCTGGTCAATCAAGCGTGTAGCAGCTGAACCAGAATTGGCCAATCCAGATTCGACCATGACTGCACTCAACTTAATGCCTGCAGTCTCAACAGAAACGTTCCATTCAGTCAGGTTGGTAGGAACTTCTTTACGAACAAATCGCCGGTCAAACTCTTCGGCAGCAGCCCTAGCTTCAGCGTCAGAATGGAAATCAGTTATCACGTGCCGCGCCAAATCAACCTTGGCCTGTCTAGGGTGCAATCTACCATCGGCCGCTTTTTCCTTCATCGAAGAAATTTCTGAGACCGACAAATCAGTCAGCAGTGTGTAGTAATCCCACATTAGCGTGTCAGAGACAGACATGATTTTCCCAAACATCTCATCCGGTGATTCTGTGATCCCAATATAGTTCCCAGAAGACTTCGACATTTTGTCTACCCCATCGAGACCAACCAACAGAGGCATCGTCAATACCGCTTGAGCTTCCAAACCGAACGCCGGCATGATGTCACGACCGACATTCAGATTGAAGAGTTGGTCCGTGCCACCAAGTTCCACGTCAGTTTTTAGATGGATTGAGTCGTACGCTTGGGCAAGAGGGTACAAAAATTCGTGAATTGCAATTGGCTGGCCACGATCATACCGTTGCCGAAAATCGCGGCGTTCCAGCATCTGCGCAACGTTGTAGCAAGCGGTCAACCGTATCCATCCTTCACTCCCGAGGTCACCAAGCCAACCACTGTTGAAATCAATGACAGTTCGGTCTGGATCCAGCAATTTAAAAATCTGGATTTTGTAAGTTTCAGCGTTTTCTCGAATCTCCTCTTCCGTGAGAGCCGGCCTCGTCTTTGAACGCCCTGTCGGGTCACCGATCAATCCAGTGAAGTCCCCGATCAAGAAAATGACCCGATGACCCAAATCCTGAAAATGCTTCATCTTCCGGATAAGTACAGTATGTCCAATATGTAAGTCGGGCGCAGTTGGGTCAAAGCCAACCTTAACCGTTAATGGAGGACCACCGGCCTTGACTCTCTCAAGCTTGCGCTGGAGGTCAGTTCGACGAACAACATCGACACATCCTTTCGCGAGATATTCAATTTGTTCGTCAATTGTCATGGGGTGGTGTCTCGACCGAATCTACGTCCGTCGATGCGCCATCGCCCATCTAAGAACAACCCGATCGCCTCGGGATAGATTCGGTGCTCCTGTTCTAGAATCCTAGCCGCCAGATTGTCAGCCGAGTCTTCCGCATAGACCGGAACGACTGCCTGAAGAACAATCGGACCGTTGTCGAGCAACGGCGTGACAACATGGACTGTTGCACCGCTTAACTTCACACCATACTCCCACGCCTGTCTCTGGGCGTCGAGTCCTGGAAATGCTGGCAGGAGGGAAGGATGGACATTAAGAATCGCGTTTGGGAAGGCGTTCACAAATTCTTCGCTCAACAATCGCATAAACCCTGCCAGACAGACTACCGCAACATCGCGTTTCTTTAGTTCAGCCACTAGGGCAAGATCGAACTGCTCGCGTGACGCATAGGTTTTGTGATTGACATAGAGACTCTCGATTCCGGCCTTCTTGGCGCGATCAAGTCCAGCAGCGTCAGCCTTATTTGAGATAACAACCGTAATCTCGGCATCAAGACTCCCACTAGCAACCGCATCAATAATGGCCTGCAAGTTGCTTCCGCGGCCGGAAATCAGAATGCCGATTTTACGATTCATACTGAAGACCTGCGTAAGCGTCTAGTCATACTCGAGTTGACCATTTCCTTTTGTAACCTGACCAACAATTAAAGAGTTGCTCTCGCCAGCCTTGGCGAGCTGATTCTGAACAGCCTCGACGTCCATAGGCGAACACACCAAAACCATTCCGATGCCCATATTGAAAGTCCGAAACATTTCATCATCCGAAACCCTACCCATTTGTTGAAGATAGTCAAAAAGTGCCGGTACCGCCCAAGTCGAACGCTCGATCCTAGCGGACCGACCATTAGGTAGAATTCTAGGAATGTTGTCAGTTAAACCACCGCCAGTAATATGGGCTAAACCTTTAACTCGCTGTCGGTCTTCTGAATTCAACAAGGGTTCAAGTACATTTAAATAAGAACGGTGGGGACGCAGCAGCATTTCAGCTACCGAAACACCTGGCTCTAATTCGCCCATCTCTGAATCAACAGACAATCCCAAATCATCAAAAATGATTCGCCGCGCAAGTGAGTAGCCGTTCGTGTGAAGACCGGTTGACGGAAGACCAAGTAAAACATCCCCTACGTCAATGCTCTGACCATCAATCAGATTAGGACGGTCTACGACTCCGACGATAAAGCCAGCGAGGTCGTACTCTCCATCCCGGTAAAAACCGGGCATCTCCGCAGTCTCGCCTCCTAGTAACGCACACCGATTCTCCCTGCAGCCAACCGCAACACCTTCCACAACTTTCGTCGAGACATCAGGCAACAACCGGCCAGTGGCAAGATAGTCGAGAAAGAACAACGGTTTTGCGCCTTGAACCAAAATATCATTAACACAGTGATTGACTAGATCTTGGCCTATTGTGTCGTGACGTCCCGCCAAGAAACCGACCGCCAGTTTAGTTCCCACGCCGTCTGAACTCGCAACAAGAACTGGGCGCTCCAAACCACTAACTCTTGGTTCAAAAAGGCCGCCGAAGGATCCAATTTCAGACAGGACCCCTTCAGTAAAAGTACTCTTGGCAAGTTTCTTGACCTGTTTTACAACCTCATGACCGGCGTCAATATCAACACCTGATTCCTTGTAGTCAACCATCACACATTCACCAAAATCCTGGAGGTAATCGGCAAAATCATCTCATTCAAAACTCCAACACACGTATCACAGCAGCCGCGACGGCTCGAGCCTTAGCGCTACCAAACCCCTCCCAATACCCCTGTCGCATCAGCACATAAAATCTTTCCTCGGCAAAGTCTTCATCCAACATGTCAAACGCATCGCGAAGAAGCAATAGTTCCGCCTCGGGCATGGTTGCCTCACTAGCGGCGTCAACTAATGTATTTTGAACGATCTGAGGGTTTCGCAAAGCTACCTTTCCAAGGGCCAACGCTATAGGCGCTCGAACAGACTCACTTGCGTTTACTCCAAGCTCAAACAAGGCATCCAACGCACGCTGCTGGCCATCGGTCGCCAACACAGACAAGGCTATCGACGCATTCCGGATCAACTCTTGATTGTTTTCGTTCGAAAGTTCTATGCCATACCGAAGAGTATCGACGATGTAGCTCAATTGACCATCGCATCCAACGTCAAGCAAGCATGCAGCAGCAGAAACGATGGGCTGTATTTTGGCGTCGCTATCCCGCTGCAACTGGCGCAGGGGCTGAATAACCCGCCGGTCGCCAATCTTTCCAAGAGCTAACAACGCATCGTCTCGGAACGGCCCGTCCTCTGCAATCAATGGAATTAGAGAGTCCACCGCATACAAAGCACGATGATCGCCGAGTGCTTCAATGACAGCACCACGAAAATAACTCTGTCCGCGATGAATGTCTTGAACGAGTCGTTCACGCACACTGGAATCGTCATCATTAGCGGCAAGCGCGCGCACCAAATAGGGACGTACAAATTCAGAGGTCTCCGTATCGAGCGCAGCGAGAAGTTGCGAACCTACATCCGGCGAAGGAAAAGTTTCAAAATACTCGTAAGCCGAAGCTCGTACACGATCGTTTGAAGAATTTAACGCACCACTGAAAACTTTATCGACATTAGGTAGATCCAAGCCATAAATTAGAACAAGTGAACGGAACTGAACATAACTGTCTTGGTGATGTTCCACCGCGTGTAGCAGAACTGGACGCACCACATCAGGATCAGCTCTACGTAAAGCACGGGACGCTTCCACGCGCACGGCATAGTCGAACTCAGCAAGTTGGTCGATAGCTTCGTGAAGTTGGTCTTCAGCCGTCTGCGTCCAGCCAAACCCGACCGACAAAATCAACCACAAAAGTACTTGGCCAGACCATTTCATGGCTCAATTGGTTCGGCACCGTCAGGAAGTTTGAAAACCATCTGCATATACGCCTCCTGGTCTGAAGGAGGCTCGACCGGATACTCGCGTGTATAGCAGGCATTACAGTAATGATTGTGAGTAGAACCAACCGCCTCTTTTAAGCCATCCAAACTCAGATAGGCCAGCGAATCAGCACCCATATAATCCCGGATCTCAGAAACACTGTGGGTTGCCGCAATCAATTCGTCTCGGTGAGGCGTGTCAATTCCGTAGTAACACGGTGAAACTGTTGGCGGACAACTAATTCTCATGTGGACTTCTTTGGCACCCGCCGCCTTGATCATCTTGACAATCTTTTGACTGGTGGTGCCTCGGACTATGGAATCGTCGACCAGGACTACCCGCTTACCTTCTAGAATGCTCCTTACGGTGTTTAACTTTACCTTGACCTTGAAGCCACGAATCGATTGTTGGGGTTGTATGAATGTCCGCCCCACATAATGATTCCGAATTAATCCCATTTTCAAAGGCACTTCTGCCGCCTCAGCGTAACCGGATGCCGCACACAAACCCGAATCCGGAATCGGCACTACAACATCAGCATCGACTCCAGACTCTTTGGCCAGAAGACGCCCTAAGTTCGTCCGAACTTCATTAACACTTTGGCCAAAAACATAGCTATCGGGACGCGCAAAATACACATGTTCAAAAACGCAGTGCGCGGAAGGCTTCGTCGCAAATGGCGAGTAAGACCGAGGACCGTTTTCATCGACAACGAAGACTTCTCCGGGTTCGATGTCTCGCTCATATGAAGCTCCGATAAGATCCATTGCACATGTTTCAGAGCAAACCACGTAAGCATCGCCGAGTCTCCCAAGTGCGAGTGGCCTGAAACCATACGGGTCGCGCACAGCAATAAGGCTGTCCGGCGTCAACATCGCCAGCGAGAACGCACCTCGAACACGGGACACCGACTCTACGATTGCGTCTTCCGCCGAACGCGCCGCCGACCTTGCGTAGAGATGAAGCACCACCTCGGTATCACTGTTGGTCTGAAAGATTGAACCTTTCCCAACCAGTTCTTCTCGCAGCTCAGTCGCATTGACAATATTCCCGTTGTGACAAAGTGAAATTTGGCCGTGAGCACAATCAATCAGGATCGGCTGAGCGTTCACAACTCGACTATCTCCAAACGTAGAATACCGAACATGCCCAATAGCCGACTCACCGACCAATCCCTCCAGAACACTCTCGGAAAAAACGTCGCTGACGTAACCCATGGCCCTAGCTAACTTAATGTGCCGATTTCTAGCCACAGCGATTCCGGCGCTCTCTTGCCCACGATGCTGCAGTGCATACAAGCCAAGATAGGTCATGTGTGCGGCGTCAGGATGTCCGAAGATTCCAAAAACCCCGCATTCATCCTTAAATTTATCGGCGCGCATTTCATCGCCCTTAACTGTGTTCATGCGGCTCGGTCCTTAAAATGACGCGCGAAACCATTCGTCCACGCGCTCTCGATCTTCGCAAGGTCGTCATCAATCACCATAGTTTCGTCGACCGAGATCCTAAAACGGGAACCACCCGTCCGACCAACCACATATGCTGGAACATCAACTGCAGTCGCACGGCGAAGCAATTCGGGTGTCTTACTGTCTTCTATCGAAACCACAACACGAGAGGCTGTTTCGCCGAACAGCACCTTTGCTAACAAAACCTCATCGTCATCGTCACGATCCGCGTCAATGCCAGGAAGCGAGACTTCAAGTCCGATGCCTCCACTCTCAAAACAACACTCCGCCAAGGCAACTGCCAGCCCTCCTTCGGCGCAGTCATGTGCAGATTCTAGTAGCCCATCAGCCGCCGCCCCTGCGAGTAAGTGATGAAGAGCAGCCTCTAATGTCAGATCGAGGTGGGGCGGTTGACCGCACAATTGTCCATGCACAACCTTCAGATACTCGCTCCCACCCAACTCGGCCCGGCTTTGTCCCAGTAGAACAACAGCAACACCTTCGCGCCGAAATACCCGCCCGAGAATACGAGCGGCGTTTTCCGCCACGCCGACCACACCAATCACCGGAGTAGGTTGGATGGCTTCCCCATCGGTTTCGTTATACAGACTCACGTTGCCGCCGGTAATCGGGATTTCCAGTGCTCGGCACACATCGCCGATCCCTCTAACACTTTCAGCAAATTGCCACATAATTTCGGGTCGTTCAGGATTGCCAAAGTTCAGACAATTGGTCGCCCCAACAGGCACACCACCGGCACAAGCAACATTGCGTGCTGATTCGGCGACAGCAAGCCTGGCTCCTTGATATGGGTCCAATGCACAGTATCGACCGTTGCCGTCAACAGAAAAAATCAGAGCTCGGTTTGTCCCCTTAACCCGCACGACTCCAGCACCCATACCGGCAGGCAGAATGGTATTGGTTCGAACCATGTGATCATACTGGCGATACACCCAACGCTTACTCGCGATCTGCGGTGACATTAAAAGCTCTATCAATACTTTGTCCGCGGAGGGCGCCGGGCGAAGCGTCTTCACGTCGAGAGACTGAAGGGCGTCAGAATCAGATGGACGCTGCGTTGGCCGATCGTAAACGGGCCCGTCCTCAGCCAGTGCTTTGTTAGGAATTTCTGCCACGAGACGACCTTCCTCGTAAACCCGAAGCAAGCCATCGCCGGTGACTTCACCGATTCGCACGGCGTGCAATCCCCACTTCTCAAAAATTTGTTCTACTTCTTGCTCCCGTCCGTCACGCACGATGAAAAGCATTCGTTCCTGCGATTCAGACAGCAGAATCTCGTAGGGCTTCATGCCGGTTTCACGTTGTGGGACGCGAGCCACATCAATCTCTATGCCGACATTACCCCGTGAACCCATCTCGCACGTTGAACACGTTAAGCCTGCAGCACCCATATCCTGAATGCCAACGAGGGCATCGGTTGCCATCACTTCAAGACACGCCTCCAATAGCAACTTCTCCATGAACGGGTCGCCGACTTGAACGTTTGGCCTCTTTTCTTCAGTGGCCTCATCAAATTCTGCCGACGCCATCGTGGCACCATGGATGCCATCTCGACCTGTTTTCGCACCAACGTAGTAAACCGCGTTACCCACACCTTCAGCGCGCCCGAGAATCAGGTCTTCTGACCGCGCTAATCCGAGACAGAAGACATTAACGAGTGGATTTCCCGTATAAGTCTTGTCAAACCCCATCTCACCACCCACAGTCGGAATCCCAATACTGTTGCCGTAGCCGGCAATACCCGCAACCACGCCCGCCACGATCCTTCGTGTCATCGGATCATCAAGCTCACCGAACCGTAACGAATTCAGCAAGGCAATCGGTCGTGCCCCCATTGTAAAAATATCTCGAATAATGCCTCCGACTCCGGTGGCCGCACCTTGGTACGGTTCGATGAACGAGGGATGATTGTGAGACTCAATCTTGAACACCGCTGCCAATCCGTCACCAACGTCGACTGCTCCGGCATTCTCACCGGGTCCCTGTAACACCCCAGGCCCTTCGGTCGGTAATGTTTTGAGATGCCTTCGAGAACTCTTATAACTGCAGTGCTCAGACCACATAACCGAAAATATGCCAAGCTCAGTGAGATTCGGCTCTCGGCCAAGAATCGTCAGAATTCGCTGATATTCATCAGGAGTCAGACCATGGTCGGTAATCGTCGCATCATCAATCATGGTCATATCACCTTCATGGCAGCCCTTAAAGTGCCCCAATCACAGACTCGAGAATGACGCGGCCATGCGTACTACCAATTTCTTGTTCGCAGGCACGTTCAGGATGCGGCATCAAACCGACAACGTTCCGTGTCTCATTACAGATTCCGGCAATCGAAGACACCGACCCATTCACGTTCCACATCTCATCAAGCGCACCTGCTGGAGAGCTGTACCGAAAAATGATGCGCCGGTCGGTCTCTAGTTTTTCGACAGTCTCGGGTGGCGCATAGTAGTTTCCTTCTCCATGCGCTATTGGAATTCGCAACACTTGACCAACCGACGCTTTGAGCGTAAACGGCGTGTCAGTCTGTTCAACACGCAGATTCACATGTTCGCAGATAAATTCGAGTCTCTTGTTACGGCGCATACTGCCGGGAAGCAATCCTGCCTCCAGAAGAACCTGAAATCCATTGCAGATCCCCAGTACCGGACCACCTGTTTTAGCAAAATCAGCTACACATCTCATCACGGGAGAAAATCTGGCAATGGCACCGCTTCGAAGGTAATCACCGTAAGAGAATCCACCCGGTAACACCACCACATCGGCCCCTCGTAGGTCCGTGTCAGTGTGCCATATCAATTCGGCCTTCTGGCCGAGTACGTCGGTCACTGCATGATACGTATCGTGGTCACAATTGGAACCAGGGAACACTATGACGGCAAATTTCATTCCACCTCCACCCGGCAATTCTCAATTACCGGATTTGCCAACACCCGCTCTGCAACCTCCAATGCCGTCTTCCGCACAGCTTCAGCCGAGTCAATATCGATATCGAGCTCAAAGAATTTTCCTTGCCGGACATCGTTAATAGTGTCGTATCCCATGGTGTGTAGTGCCTGTGCGATCGTTTTCCCTTGCGGGTCCAAAATCGACGGCTTTAACGTCACATAAACTTTGGCCTTCACGTTTATCGATCTCCAAAAACACGGTCAAAAATTGAATCTACATGGCGCAACTGCACCTTGAGATCAAAAACCTCATCAATATCATTGAGCGGTAGCATCTGAGAGACATCCTCATCCTTCCTTAGTAGTTCTTTGAAGTCGAGATGCTCATCGTGTGAGCGCATGGCGTTTCGCTGGACCCACGTGTAGGCTTCCTCACGTGAAACGCCGCGGCGCGCAAGTTCCAAGAGAACCGTTCCTGAAAAGACAACACCACGCGACCGATCCAAATTTTCGAGCATTCGTTCGGGATAAACAACAAGGTCTCGCACAATACCAGTAAAACGGCGAACCATATGATCAAGGCTGCAGAAACTGTCGGGAAAAATTATTCGCTCCACCGACGAGTGCGAAATATCACGCTCATGCCAAAGTGCAATATTCTCCAGCGCCGCCAGAGCATTCGCTCTGACTAAGCGGGCCAGTCCCGTAATCTGCTCGCACCCAATCGGATTACGTTTGTGCGGCATAGCAGAAGAACCTTTTTGCCCCTTGGCGAATGGCTCCTCAACCTCACCGATTTCAGTCTTCTGAAGGCCACGAATCTCAAGAGCGAACGTTTCGAGTGACGCGGCTGTAATAGCAAGTGCCGACAGTAATTCCGCGTGACGATCGCGTTGGATAACTTGGGACGCCACAGGCGCCGGACGAAGCCCAAGCTGGTCGCACACCGATTGCTCGATCCCTGGGTCGAGATGGGCATAAGTTCCGACGGCACCTGAAATCTTCCCGACGCTGATAGCCTCTCGTGCTCGCGTTAAACGCTCGCGGTCGCGAACTAATTCGTCAAACCACAGCGCAAGCTTCAAACCAAAGGTCATTGGCTCAGCATGAACCCCGTGGGTACGACCGATCATGGGCGTGTGTTTGTGATCAAACGCCCTGTCCCGAATTGCACCCAACAACTTGTCCACGTCGGCAAGTAAAAGATCGCAGGACTCCCGCAACTGAAGTGCCTGTGCTGTATCAAGCACATCAGACGACGTCAGACCGAAATGCAACCAGCGGGCCGAAGGACCAACATGTTCTGCGACGGCTGTTGTAAAGGCAATCACGTCATGTCGTGTCGTCCGTTCAATTTCATCAACACGAGCCGCGTCAACTTTTCCTCGCTCGCGTATGTCGCGGGCAGCATCAGCCGGAATCAACCCGTGCACAGCCATAGCGTCGGCCGCTGCGCACTCCACCGACAACCACGTCTCATACCGTCGCTGGTCCGTCCAGATACGACCCATTTCAGGGGGTGTATAGCGTGGAATCATGATGAATAAGCCGCCATTAATTGGTTGCGATTAGTCGATTGTTTATTGTGGTCCATTAGCTTTGATGTTCAGGATATTCACTCGAATCAACCTGGAACGGAAGACTACTCTGAACCTGGGAAACGTCAGTGCAACGAGGTAACCAGGAGGCCAAATCCACGGTCGACGAATGAACGTTCTGCTGAGCAACAATTACCTCAACGTCCGTGCGACCAGCCTCGGCCAATGCTTCTCGGCATGAAATTTCAGCAAGTTCAGGCAAGTTATTTACTTGGCTCAAGTGCACCAAAATTAAACACCGCACACTCGAACCAAGGTCTGTTCGGATAAATTCGGCCAACGCCTCATTCGAAAGATGACCATGATCGCTTCCAATTCGCGCGCGAGTCACTTGATCATACGGGCTAACTCGCAGCAGTTCAGTCGCGTGGTTGGATTCCACAATCACGACGCGGCAGCCTCGAAAATGATCGACCAATTCTGCTGTTATCACGCCTATGTCAGTCGCAAATCCAATGGCGCCTTCAAGAGTGTCAATCCGAAAAGCCAGAGTTTCCGATGCGTCATGGGAAATCTTCATCGGATAAAAAGTCAAACCGCAAATATTCTGATTCTTGTTTGTCCACAGGTCGCGCCACATGGCGATATCATTTTTGCCCCAATCAGCGCGAATATTCTCCGTGGCATAAACAGGCACGTTATGCCGGCGAGAAAACATCTGTGCACCACGCATGTGGTCACCGTGGGCATGGGTAATTACGATCGCGCCAACCAAATCTGGATTGAACCCAATCTGATTCAACCGACGAGCAATCTGGCGATAACTCAATCCTGCATCAATTAACACACCTTGGGACCGGTGTGCTACGAGCGTCGAATTACCGCCACTTCCGCTGCCGAGCACAGTCAGTTCAACTGCGATGGTTAATGCTCCTCGCCTACGTATTCACGCCGCCAGAGCTATCAATCATTCCAAAGCTTTAGCGCGTTACAAAACAAGTTGGGAATCAGATACCACGTCACCGTCTACAGGACCCAGCACTGTAACTCCAAGCGAGCCACCCGAGAATAATTCGGTTCCAACCCGCTGCACGTCGTCAGCACAAACTTCATCAATGGCCGACAGGTGTTCCGACACCTCGAACTGCCGACCAAAACAGATCTCTGAACGAGCCAATTGCGACATACGACTGGTAGTACTCTCCAAGCCGAGTACAAGGTTACCCTTCAGGTGGTCCTTCGCTCGTTGCAATTCAGAACCGGGGACAGGCTCGTGAGCAAGACCACGAAACTCTGCAGTCACCAAATCCACAACTTCCGACACAGCTGCCGCGTCACACCCGGCATATACAGTCAGTGCGCCAGCATCTTGATACGACATCAAACCGCTACTGATCGCATATGCCAATCCTCGTTTCTCTCGAACGTTCTGAAAGAGACGAGAACTCATTGAACCGCCGAGTACGGTGTTGAGTACGTAGCTTGCGTATCGGTCGGTGTGGGCTTGCGCATGTCCCGTAACACCCATACAGATGTGGGCTTGCTCTAATTCTTTTTCCTTGAGCACAAGACAGGGCCGAGGTGTCGGTGGGTCAGAACCAGAAGGATCCGCGTCGTCATTAACGGAATGAAAAGCCGTCTCAATCAACTCGCGCAGCTCCTCGTGAACAATATTACCCGCAGCTGTAACGACCAAATTTCCACTGACATAACATCGCTCAAAAAACCCTCGCAGCGCCGCCTGAGAAATATCACGAACAGATTCTGGCGATCCCAGGATTGACCGACCCAAAGGATGCCCTGGCCAGAAACTTTCGGTAAATGCCTCGTGAACAAGATCGTCCGGAATATCCTCAACCATCTTAATTTCCTCGAGAATAACCTTCTTCTCCTTCTCAAGGTCATCCTGATGGAAAGCCGGACGGAGCAGTAAGTCAGATAAAAGATCGACAGCCCTCGGCAGATGATCATCGAGAACCTTGACGTAATAACTAGCGTATTCCTTGGCAGTAAACGCATCAAGTTGACCACCGATCGAGTCAACTTCCTCCGCAATCTCTCGCGCCGACCGGTTGGACGTACCTTTGAACAGCATGTGCTCCGCAAGGTGAGCAATGCCCTCATGGGCCGGGTCTTCATGTCGAGACCCACGCACAAGCCAGATACCAAGACTCACTGACCGAACGTCAGGCATCGATTCGGTGAGAACGCGGAGACCATTGGGAAGAACGTCTTCGACGATCATCTCGGGGAGACGGATTCCAACTGTGACTGGAGACGATTCATAACCCGCAAACTGTTGTATAGAAGGGAATTATGAGAATACACAGAGACAGT
The DNA here is from genome assembly GCA_964624855.1 of uncultured Vicinamibacteraceae bacterium. GTDB lineage: Bacteria > Acidobacteriota > Vicinamibacteria > Vicinamibacterales > UBA8438 > CAUZIB01. Next base: position 15,935 of record CAZUZW010000029.1, on the reverse strand, counting down.
TATTTTATCACGCTGTTCCTATCCGTTCAACTCCTGCATCGTCCGAAAGGTAAACACAGTAACTATCAGTCGCGTGCTAACATGCTTGTCTTCAGCATGTTGCACCGCCTCAGAACATCGGCACCATGAAATCAGCTACGAACATCTGTGAACTCGATCCGGCTGCACTCGAAGTCGCCATGAAGGAACTCGGGGTCCGTTCGTTCCATGCACATCAGATCTACAAGTGGATCTACCAACAAGGCATTACCGATTTCGACCAAATGAGTGACTTGTCACTGACGTTAAGACGTCACTTGGCAAAACGTTTCGTGGTGGGCACATTGACGGTGAGCAATCGTCAACGCTCGACAGATGGCACCGAGAAATTCCTGCTTCGGCTTAGCGACGGTCTCCTAATTGAATCTGTCTTCATTCCAGACACACCCAAACAGACCTTTTGCGTGTCGACCCAAGTTGGCTGCTCTATGCGGTGTAGCTTTTGTCTCACCGGACAAATGCAACTTACCCGCAACTTGACAGCAGGAGAAATCGTGGGACAAGTCCACCTGCTTGCTCACAGTCTTGGACTACCTGACAAGAATTTTAACGTCGTCCTCATGGGCATGGGTGAACCTCTACACAACTATGACGCGACAATGAAGGCTCTACGAATACTAACGAACAAGAACGGTTTTGCCCTACCACCCCGCCGTATCACCGTTTCTACCGTGGGAGTACCAAGTGGCCTCCGGCGGCTAGCCAACGAATCCATCATGCCTAATGTAGCTGTTTCACTGCATGCCTCGACTGAAGAATTGCGAAATCGATTAGTCCCTGTGAATCGTACATTCGGCCTCAAAGAGATCATTGAAGCGTGCCGCCAGTTACCACTAACGAAAAGACGACGAATTACCTTCGAATACGTACTGCTCGCCGACGTGAACGACTCCACTCAAGACGCTCGGCGCTTACAAGCATTACTGAGAGGTCTTAAAGCAAAAGTTAATCTCATTCCGCTCAACGAAGCATCTGAGCTTTCGTTCCGTCGACCATCGGATATCCGTGTTAATCAGTTTGCTCGAACGCTGTCAGAGGGAGGGATGACCGTCTCCGTTCGAAAGAGCCGAGGCCGCGACATTCGGGCAGCATGTGGACAACTGATTGTCGAAAGTGATTCAGCTGGTGCCGAAGGGACGACAGCAACCGGTGATCCGCCAGTCACATAACGAACTCGCCTAATGGGGGCTCCCCGGACGATGTAATCCGAACCCGCACCCGCTGGTTCTCAGGCTGCCCTATCGGCACTTGAACTTTTAAATAATTATCTGTGACAGCAACCCGACCTCCATCAATCGTAATCGCTGAACGCACGCCCCCCACTTGCGACAACCGGAAACTAGCCGCTAAGTCACGGCCAATCGACCGGATGGTTCGCGCCCGTTCCCGAATGTTCTTCTTATCTATTTTGCCTGCCATTCCACTTGCTTCCGTACCGGGTCGATCCGAGTAGGGAAAAACATGGAGGTAAGTCAACGGGCTGGCAGGTAGATACTTCAGATTAGCTTCAACATCCTCAACCGTTTCACCAGGAAAGCCAACCACAAGGTCTGACCCAATGCCCGCATCGGGCATACGACTACGAATCATGTTGACTAACCGCTGATAGTCATCAAGCGAATAAGGACGCCGCATCGCCCGTAACACCTGGTCACTAGCGTTCTGGAGAGGCAAGTGGAAGTGAGGAGCAAATCGTCCGCTCCTAGCGACTAGGTCGATTACCGCCTCGTTACAATCCATCGGTTCGAGCGAACTAATACGAAACATAACATCACTAGGGTGAGAATCGAGTCTCTTCAAAAGATCCAGCAAGCTTGTTCGGGGCATCAAATCTCGCCCATATGATCCGATATGCACTCCTGTCAGTGACGCTTCTTTGAAACCCTCCAATGCAATACGCGTGACTTCTTGAGACACCTGATGAATCGGCATACTTCGTCCGGAACCCCGTGTCGACGGGATGATGCAATAAGAGCACACCTGGTTACACCCTGTCTGAACACGGAGGGTATAAACGGTACGGTCTGACTCAGGACTAATAAGCTCGCCACATGAACCATCGCCATCGCCAAATCGGTCGGCCGTCGTCGGTTCACCGCCGGTAAGCAGCGCCGCTGTCGTAGCAACTACTGTGAGCTTTTGTGGATTTGGGACCACCTTCTCTACGGCCGGCAAACCAGCTAAATCCGATTCGGCGCGGGTGGCATAACACCCGGTCGCCACAATACGAGCATTCGGATTCTGACGTGCAATGCGTCGAATAACCTGTCGTGCGCCCTGATCTGCCGATGACGTTACTGAGCACGTATTTACAACAACCACCTCAGCTTGGTCCGTATCGACACGCTGCCCACCCTGAGCGCGAAGTTGACGCTCTATGTCTGTTGAATCAGCCTGGTTAACTCGACACCCAAAAGTCACAATGGCGTATTTCATGGAACTAGCGACAAGTATAGACGCCCGGGATGTCATAGGATCGTTTATGAGAGTCGGTCTATCACACTCTTACTTTTGAGGAGTTCCGCGATGCGTTCGACCGCTATTGCAATTTTGTTAGTGCTTGCAGGATTACTCACGTTGGTCGCGGAGACTAGTCCTCAACAAGACCCAGCCCGACTGCTGGCATCACCTGAGGTTGACCGACTTAAGGACCAGATCGCCCTTGATGTTGAAAGCCGCCGTGATTTCACCCAACAAATGGTCGATAGTATTTTCAGTTTTTCCGAGCTCGGTTTTCAGGAATACGAAACGCAGCGGTATGTCACTGAGATACTTGAAGACCACGGATTTTCGGTTGAACGAGGTGTAGCTGGTATCCCAACGGCGTGGATGGCTACTTGGGGTTCTGGAACACCGGTGATCGCACTTGGAACTGATGTGGATAGCATCCCCCAAGCCTCACAGAAACCAGGTGTTGCTTACCGCGCCCCGCTTCTCGAAGGAGCCCCGGGGCATGGTGAAGGACACAACTCTGGTCAAGCGGTTATCGTGACCGCAGCACTTGCAGTTAAAAAAATTATGGAGCAAGAAGGCCTGACTGGCACTTTGAAGCTTTGGCCCGGTATCGCCGAAGAACAACTTGGAGCAAAAGCCTTCTATGTCCGGGCTGGATTATTCGATGATGTGGATGTTGTTCTTTACTGCCATGTCAGCTCAGGTATGACTACAACGTGGGGCGAGAGTGCCGGCAACGGCCTAGTCTCTGTCGAATATTTGTTTTCCGGTGAGAGTGCTCATGGAGCAGGTTCTCCCTGGGACGGCCGTAGTGCCTTGGACGCCGTTGAGTTGATGAATATCGGCTGGAACTTTCGGCGGGAACATCTGCGGATTCAACAACGATCACATTATGTGATCTCCAATGGCGGCGACCAACCAAACGTCGTCCCTCCAACAGCAAGTGTGTGGTACTTCTTTCGCGAAACGAATTACGACGACATCATGCGTATGTGGCAGATTGGCGATTCCATCGCCGACGGTGCAGCAATGATGACCGACACAACCGTGACATCCAGAGTCCTTGGAGCAGCGTGGCCACAACATATGAATCGTCCCATCACCGAGGCCATGCATCAAAACATATTGCGGGTCGGGATGCCTGAGTGGAGCGAGAACGACCAGCGTCTGGCACGCGCGGTTCAACGGATGAATGCAGTCGACGAACGGGGTCTTCTTACCGAAGTCTTGTCCGCTGCCCCAGGACGCACTGTAATCCCTGACGACGAAAGACGTGGTGGCGGTTCCGATGATATTGGAGATATTTCGTGGACCGTTCCAACTGCTTCGCTCCGCTTCCCTTCAAACATTCCCGGCGGCCAAGGACACAACTGGAATCGGGCAATCGCGATGGCAACACCCATCGCTCACAAGGGTGCAACAGCGGGTGCCAAGGTTCATGCCATGACGGTTCTCGACCTTCTGCTGTCGCCGTCATTAGTCAGACGATCTTGGGATTACTTCAATAACGTTCAGACTAAAGACCGAGAGTATGTCTCGTTCCTTCGACCCGAAGATGTCCCTGCAACTTGGCTCAACGCGGAAACTATGGAAGAGTTTCGACCGCAGCTGGAGCCTTTGTATTATGACCCGTCTCGGTACGAAACCTATCTCGAACAACTCGGAATCGATTATCCGACCATTCGAGACGAATAATCAGGCAGCCTGGTAGCTACGCACCTGAATGCACTCAACTGGCCCATACTCGGTCACTCACCATGGTTCCTCATGAACCTGACACGCCAAAGATGACTACCAACGTTTTTCGCAACAACTACGACAAATCAGAGACAATCTCTTCCAATGAATGAGGGCACTCCGCCATACCGACGAACGCCGAGCCTCTGGCAAGCGATGGTCCCCGTCTTCTTGCTAATGGGTCTTTTGTCCACGTCTGTATATCTGTTTGGAGATGAATCCTCATCGGGACCGAATCAAATAGCCCTTATTCTTGGAGCTGGTCTCTGCATCGCCATCGGCCTCTATAACGGCCAATCCTGGAAAGACCTCGAAAATGGAATCACTCGCGGTCTTTCGGTCTCGGTGGGAGCCATTCTGATTCTTCTAGTCGTGGGCTCAGTGATTGGCACTTGGATCGTAGCAGGCATAGTGCCAACCATGATCTACTATGGTCTCCTACTTCTTGCCCCGTCGTTTTTCTACCCGGCCGCCTGCCTGCTTTGTGCCGTAGTCGCCACAGCCACGGGCAGTTCGTGGACCACAGCTGGAACAATTGGTATCGCCTTGATCGGTATTGCGACTGCCCATGACCTGCATCTCGGGTTAGCAGCGGGCGCCGTGATCTCTGGCGCATACTTCGGTGACAAGATGTCGCCACTATCCGATACCACGAATCTCGCCCCTGCTGTTGCCGGTTCTGACCTGTTCACACATATCCGGCACATGGTTTGGACAACAACACCAAGCTTTGTGACCGCACTTACCCTGTTTCTACTGGTAGGACTATTCACGTCCCAACCAGAAGGCACGGCTGAGATTGATTCGTTCCTCGAGGTTCTCGAATCTCAATTCGAGATCGGTCTCCACCTTCTCATACCAGTCATTGTTGTACTGGGGTTGGTCACTGCTCGTGTGCCAGCATTTCCTGCACTTTTGATTGGCGCCTTATTGGGCGGCGCCTTTGCCATGGTATTCCAAAGTGACGTCCTTTTGAACTACATGGGCGACAGCGAGTTGCCAACTGCTGTTTCACTCGTCAAAGGGGTTTGGGTCGCTATGTATGGAGGCTTTGAATCCCGATCTGGCAACGTTGCTCTGGATGAACTGCTCTCCCGTGGCGGGATGGCAAGCATGTTAACCACCGTCTGGTTAATTATGTGTGCAATGATTTTTGGCGCGGTAATGGAGACCGCCGGGTTGCTACAAGTCATCGCCTCTCGCATCCTCACTCTGGTTCGCGGCACGGGCAGCCTCATCTCAGCGACGCTTCTGACATCATTCGGCATGAACGTGTTGGCCTCAGACCAATACATTGCGATTGTTCTGCCAGGGCGAATGTTTCGTGACGAATACAAACGTCAGCGGCTGGACCCGAAGAACTTGTCTCGCACGCTGGAAGATTCAGGCACACTCACTTCCGTGTTGGTACCTTGGAATACTTGCGGGGCATTCATGTCACAAACCCTCGGTGTTGCGACCCTCACCTACGCACCATTCGTCTTCTTTAATATTTTGAATCCGTTTGTCGCGGCCACCTATGGAGCTCTCGGTATTGGGATTCGTCGCCTACAAGAACCGCTGCCGGAAGGAAGTCGTCGCGACAAAGTCGACCTCAGTTCCTGAAAGCACACCGGCTCTCTCACGGGGCACCAAAAAACACGCGGCGATGCCATTCTGTTCAGCCCAGTCACGACCCTGATCGACACCCATGACGTAGAGCGCGGTGGAAAGAATGTCCGCAACCATGGCATCTTGATGCCAAACGATTACTGAACTGGTCCGACTAACGGGCCTTCCTGTCAGTGGGTCAATAACGTGACCCAGTTGGCTGTTTTCATCAGTTAACACATCCCGTTCTGAACCGCCGGTTGTCGCGAGGGAACCCTCTGTAAGATGTAACTCGACCACCGGCACGTCCCGCTGTTGTGGATGTGCAACTGCCACCGGCCAAACCCTGTCCGGCGAGGTCGACGACACTGCCACTTGACCACCAAAATCAATCAGCCAATCACCGAGTCGCGCAGTTTCAGCGTGTCGCACCCGATCAAGTGCCGCTCCTTTTCCAAATCCACCGGCGTCTAAAGTGACGTCAGCCAAACGTGACGCTGAACAACGCGCCGTATCCAGAGAGACGTGCCCAAAACCAGAACGAGCCTTGGCCGTGACCAGAATGTCAGAACTGGGATGATGACCACCGTCCCGAAGTGACCAAGCCTCGATTAATCGTCCCACTGCGGGATCGAATCTACCATTGGTTCTGCGGTACCAAGTCTCCACCTGCTCGAGTAGAACACAGACACTGTTGGGAAGAGGTAGCCACGTCGCAATCGGTTGCCGGTTCAACGCACTCAAGACGCTGTCGTCCTGCCACGTACTAAGTTCAGCCTCGGTTTCTTCGATTACTCGAACCATCCGATCGAGTCTGTCGAGCCCGGACTCTCGATCGGGCGCGTCAACCGCAAACGTCGCGACGGTGCCCATTAAGAACACACTCCGCTCCACACGAATACTGGTCGCATCAGTGTGGCAAGCCGTAGCAGCGAGGCACAGGAATATGCCTGCGGCAAATACCTTCATAGTGACAAGCGGGCAGAACCTGGAACCGCGGTGTCCGGCGTCCCGGTTGGCAAACGAATAAGCCGTGAGCCTAAAACTAGATGAATGGTATAGCCGATAAGGAAGAGCGTGCTGGTTACGATATGCGTCCAAATAGATACCGAAATCAAGAACGGTGTGGCTGCTACCTGAATCAGGTAGCCCGAGAAAGCCATCACAGTGAAACTAATTAGCGACGTCCAACCACTTCGTCGATTTCTTGGATTTGGGGATAAAATTTTTCTAAGCGAATGCGACCGAAATAACATCCCAAAGAATGCAACGAAAAACGGTGCGGCAATCACGTGTAGTGACAACATGGTTGACTGCCAGGGATGGTTGACCACCGCGAACGGATCATCGGTTGACACCAGATATTTCATATAGAAATAGACCAACCCGGTCACTGCCACGATGACGTGGAATGTATTGAATCCCCAGCGTTCCCAGCGCGTCATGGAGTAGCCTCCATGTCAGCGGTGAGCACCTGATCCATCGCCATCACCCGACGAATCGCCTCACTGATTGCGTATGCAGTCAACGTTGCGCCAGCAATCGGGCGAATTGATCGTTGAATGGCCAAGTCTCCATCCAATGGCTTGTCGTAAAATTGGCGCATCCACGACGGACCCGCAATATACTCGGGTGGTTCCAAAAAGACTGTGACATCGATTCTTTGGACGCGACCACTTGCATCAAGGGATACAAGCAAACTTTCCTTCTTGGTTCGGACCTGATGGGTATCTATATACGCGCGCCCAACCACCATGCCATTTCTGGAAACAACATATCGAGCGTAAAGTTTTCCACTCAGGTCGACTCGTGAAATCGCTTCAATACGTTCTGCTTGCTCATCCGTCAGAAAAATACGCTCGTCAGCCACGCTTGCGTCAGGAAATGCTGACGCGAGCGCCTCCTCGCGTGTGATGAGTCCAAACTGCGCCTCCAGGGTACTGCCTGCAAGAGAACCCCAGAGGATGAACACGAGGAGCCATCGTCCGGAGTTCCTTGCACGCAGCAGAGTTCGCATTTTTCCTCAGATTAAAAACCGTAACCGAGGTTGATATTGAACTGATCAAGTCCGGATTTCGCATCATTGGTCACCCACATGCGATCGACCTTGACCACAACATTCGGCATAGGCTTGAATTCAAACCCGATTGTTCGAAAATTATTCAATGTCGACAAGCTCCTGCTGTAGCCAGCCGGCATCTTCGCTTGAGTGTCCACTCGTTCAAACTTGATGTACGGCGTGAATGCTGGACCGCCAATGTCAGAGGTCTGCGACAACACGTCGTAACCAAAAAGGATATAACCACCTTCCATCTTTTCGGCTAGTCCCTTTGAGCCCGTAAGTCCTTTCGTTTCATTAAACTTTCCTGCGGCGTCAAGATTCGCGGTCGCATAAAGGCCACGGACGTCAAACCCACGAACCTGGGCCTGACCATGGAAATCAACAATGGTGAGTCCGAGGTCATCGGTATCCATCGCAAAGTTTGCACCGCCTGTATAGAAGCTAGCACCCATGTAGACTCCCGGCGTCGGGGTCACATCCAAACGTCCCGTAATGGCCATGCTGTCAGCTTTCGCTTTATAGCCTTTCTGTCGTCCTCCTCGTAAACCACCTGAGGAAAACTTTTCGCCCTTAAACCCATTCACGGTATACAGACGGAACGACACTTTGTCGAAAGTGCCGTAAATACCAGCGCCATTCTCACGCCACGTCGAAGGAATAATCTTGTTTTCGGTGAAGGGTCGCTCCGTGCCAATGAAGGTTGTTGGTTCGTGGAACTCGTTGACTAACCCCATGGGGACAAGCAACATCCCGCCTCGAATACCAAAGTTTTCTGTCGCCTGGTAATCGACATACGCAAACTCAAGATATGCTTCCTTCGCGTGTTCAACTTCAATCTCGGAGTTGAAGACCCACTTATCGTTAAACCGGTACCCGGTATAAATAATGGCGCGGAGGGCATCAAACTGGGTCCCCTTCCCGCCGGGGGCGCCACTTTGCTTTGTTGACGCGTAGTTTTCGTAGAGAAACTCCCCATAGCCAGCAATGGACAGACCCCGATTAGCACGGAACACAGCCGCTGCGCCCGGTGCTAAACCCATCGCCCGCGCATCATCAGCAGTTATCTCCCTCTCACCTTCACCGCTACGAAGCCGCTCCAGTTCTTCCGCGAGAAGGTCGACGCGACGTTCCAGTTCTTCCACATCATCCTGAGTTTCTTCGTTTTCTTCTTCGTTCTCTGGTGATTCCTCAGTTCTTTCAACTTCAGGCATCAACTCCGGGTCATCAACAGACGGACCCTGTGCAAAGCTGGTCCCCGCTGTCACGAGTAGCAATCCCAACACACAAAAGAGAACAAACTGAACTTTTTTCATTTCACTAACGCCAAACAAAGTCATACCTAACCTTTCTGTACCGGTTGCTCTGCATGACTTCCGCCCATAAAATGACTATGAACGTGACCACGCCAAGCGACCTGTAGGGGAAGCCGAACGTCAAAGCGTTCATTCGGCCCGTCATGTGTTCCACCACGTGGCGGGCCACTTTCGCTACTTACACACCCGTCCGACTTTTTACGATCAATTCGAAGGTCATCGAGGTGTAAAACCTAGCATCTTAATGAGATTCATTCTCATTAACATAGATCGACTATATATCCGACCATTTTGGTCGGTCAAGCTAAATGAGAATGAATCTCAACAAAATCTGTAGGCTGAGTGGACCGGGAAAGCTGTGGCAACCCAAACAATGACCGGCACACTCACCCACCGGAAAATTTTTACCTTTTGGGCTCCGCTCGCCGGCACTTGGCTCATGATGGCAGCCGAGGGCCCATATCTGGCTGCGATTATTGCAAGGCTCGATGCTCCGACTATTAATCTTGCTGCCTTCGGTGTGGCATTTGCGTTTGCGATCATCATCGAATCGCCAGTAATTATGCTGATGAGTGCGTCGACTGCACTGGTGGAAGATCGAGAATCGTATCAGGCACTTCGCCGGTTCTCCTACGGACTTGGTGTGTCACTGACTCTCCTGCAGTTAGTGATTGTGGCATCACCAATATTTGTATCGATCGCGAGCCTGCTGGCACTGCCACCTGACGTAGCGACGCTGGCACGTGGTGGTCTCCTCTTAATGCTTCCCTGGCCTGGCGCCATCGCCTATCGACGGTTCCGGCAAGGAGTACTTATACGCAATGGGTACACGCGACGGGTTGCGTATGGAACTGTCATTCGTCTCGTGGCAATGTCGGTTACTGCGTGGACTCTCTTCCAGCACACTGACCTAGCAGGCGCGTACATTGGGAGCTTAGCGTTGTCCGTTGCTGTGATGGTAGAAGCCATTGCAAGTCGTGTCATGACCATCGACGTATTGCCGAACGTGTTACGGCGTCGTCGAGAGAAAAGTCGACTTCATAGCCTTCGATTGAACGCTCTGTCGAGTTTCTATGCACCATTAGCTCTGACATCATTCATGGCGCTTGCCGCACAACCGACCGTGACGTTCTTCATGGGACAAAGTCGATACGCCCTCGAATCTCTTGCCGTTCTTCCGGTCATCCAAGGATTGAGCTTTGTCTTTCGGGCCGCTGGCTTGTCGTATCTGGAAGTAGTAATCGCATTACTCGGCCCGGAACGACAAAACTTAGCCAAGATCCGAAACTGCGCCTGCGTTCTCGGGATAGGTGCAGCCGCCGGCCTGAGCCTTATAGCCTTCACCCCGCTGGCACAGGTGTGGTTCCGGGACATTTCAGGACTCAATGAGACCCTCACTCAATTTGCCGTGGTCCCGATTCAAATCCTCGCCATCTTGCCAGCACTATCTGTACTGCTGGCCTTCGAAAGAGGACTTTTAGTACACGCCAGGCGGAATGCCGCGATCACATGGGCCACGCTGGTCGAATTGGTCACGCTGACGGTCGTAATCGGCGTCGCCATTAACGTGTTTGACATGGTTGGGGCCGTCGCCGCAACCACAGCCATCCTCGTTGGCCGTGTCGCCAGCACAGGCTGGATGGCATCCGCATGCTTTCAGGTGCTCCGGTCGACTCCACCAGCGACGACCGAAATTGTCACACCCCCCACTCCCGAAGCCACGTGATTGGCATTCTGCGATACACTGCCTCAGCGTTTCCTTAACTTGTTGATTTAATCAGTGCAACGTACTACGTTAGCGTCCGCTGTTGTTCTGGGCATCGTTTCTTGGTTTGCCGTAAACGCTGTGGGCCTCACCACTCAACCCGCCCCGCCACAACCGGTACCACAGGAGTATGAGCCTCGGATTTTTGACATTGTGAATGCGGTATCCGCTGATCGTATCGAACAGGACATTCGGACCCTGGTCGAGTTCGGGACTCGCCACACACTCTCCGACACAAACAGCGACACGCGGGGCATAGGCGCAGCGCGGCGATGGATTCAGTCGCAATTCGACCGCATCTCTGAGTCATGTGACGGTTGCCTTGAGGTGTCGTCGCAATCCCACATGGTCGCGGGTGCCCCGCAAACACGCGTGCCGATTGATACAGAAATTGTGAACGTGCTAGCGACCATTCGCGGCACCACCGACCCAAACCGATACGTCATCATGTCCGGCGACATTGACTCGAGAATTTCAGATATAACCAACTCAACGGATGATTCACCTGGTGCCAACGACAACGCCAGTGGCATGGCCGGAGTGCTCGAAACCGCGCGGGTGCTCAGCGCCTATCGCTTCAATGCGAGCATCATCCTTGTTGGACTGTCTGGTGAAGAGCAGGGCCTCCTCGGGGGGCAACATATGGCGTCCGTCGCAAAGAACGAAAAGTGGGATATCGAAGGTTTACTTAACAACGACATGATTGGAAACATTGAAGGACTCGACGGTGTCGTGGAAAACAACACCTTTCGAGTCTTTTCAGAACCAACGTCGGTGTTGGAATCTGAAGAACAGCGGCGTAACAGACGGTTCAACGGCGGTGAAGTCGATGGTGTTTCGCGCCAACTCGCCCGGTATGTTTCACGAATCACCGATCGCTACATGGAAAATCTTGAACCAATCATGATTTATCGCCTCGACCGATTTGGACGTGGTGGACACCATCGCCCATTCAACGACGAGGGGTTTCCAGCTGTTCGGATCATGGAAACACATGAGAACTATCGTCGCCAGCACCAAGACATCAGGATGGAAAACGGCATCGCCTACGGTGATGTGATCGAAGGCGTCAATTTCCACTACGCCGCCAAGCTCACCGCTGTCAATGCGGCGGTACTCGCGTCGTTAGCATGGGCGCCACCCGCCCCGACGAACGTTGAAATTAGTGGCGCAGTGCAGCCTTCGACGTCACTCTATTGGGAACCCATTGATAATCGCAGTGCACCCAACTTGGCAGGTTACAAGGTGCACTGGAGAGAAACCACGGCCCCGCAGTGGCAACAGTCGAGATTCGTTGGAAAAGTGACCGAATATACCCTGGAAAATATCATCATCGACAATTACCTGTTCGGCGTCTCTTCGGTCGATACTAATGGGAACGAGAGTGTTGTAGCTTTTCCGAGGCGTCGGAGATAGTCACCGTAATTTATTCGTCACTTAGAGACTTAACTTCGCACGACAGCACGAACGACACGTTCCACCGTCAAGCCTTGCACGACGATCGAAAAAATAACGACTCCGTAGGTCGTCGCCAAAAGGATCGGCTTCCATGGACTCGGCGGCAACGACAACGCTAAGGCCACCGAAATGCCACCTCGCAGGCCACCCCACGTCAAAACGGGAATCGCCCCTTGCGTAAACTTCTGCCGTAAACCGAGTACCGTGATCGACCCTCCAACACTCACCCACCTCGCCAGTAACACCACGGGAATCGCCAATAGGCCAACCCCAATAATTTGCCCCGTGATCGTCACGGCCACCACCTCAAATCCGATCGCCAAAAACAGTAGCGAGTTGAGGAGTTCGTCCAACACTTCCCAGAAGGTCTCAACATGCTCCCGAGTGGTCTCAGTCATCCCGAATCGCTTGCCGTGATTGCCTATGAACAATCCGGCGACCACGACAGCGATAGGACCGGAAATGTGGAGCTCCTTCGCCACGCCATAGGTTGCCATGACCAGCGCCAGCGTGATCAAGATCTCGACAGTGTGTTGGTCGATGGTGCGCATTGCGCGGTAAGCAGCATAACCAGCCGCAAAACCCAGTATCATGCCGCCAACCACCTCGGTCGCGACCAGTCCCGCCACTCCACTCACACTCGCCCCGCCGTGGCCGGCTGTGCCCGTGGCTAACGACACGAGAACCGTGAACAGGACGACCCCGACGCCGTCATTAAATAAACTTTCACCGGCAATCTTTGCTTCGAGCGTCTCGGGGACCTTGACCTCCTTAAGAATGCCCATCACCGCCACCGGGTCAGTTGGTGAAATCAATGCTCCAAACACCAAACAGTAAGGAAGGGGCACGTCGAAACCGAACAGGCGAAACCCAAAAAACATCAGACCGGACACGATTGCCGTCGACAAGACGATGCCAGCGGTCGCCAACAATGAAATCGTCCACCGTCGATTCCACAGAGATTCCAGATCGACGTGCAACGCCCCAGCGAACAATAGAAAACTGAGGACGCCGTCCATCAGGGTATCCTCGAAATCAATGTCAGCCAGTGTTCCCCGAACACTACTGCCCAAAGACAGCTGCGGCAGGACAGCATCCACCAGCAGCACAATCAGTGAAACAGTCAGGGCTATGATGAGTAAGCCAATCGTATGGGGAAACCGCAACCACCGCCGGTTTATGTAGCCGAAGACGGCCGCCAGCGTCACCAACAGGGCGATCAGGTTGAAAATGGAACTGACTGTCATCTTACGCGGCTCTCTCGCCAGGCATTGGTCGAAGGTCTCGAATCATCTTTTTTCGGTCACTTTGACGACGCAGCCGGGTCTTCTTTCTTCGTCAACCGGTCGGTATTGGCGCGCCCAAGGGTGACACTCCGCTGATAGGCGGCCAGTACCGCTTTTGACACCACCGTACGGAACCCACCTTTTTCGAGCTGGTACAACGCCTCGGCACTGGTGCCACCGGGCGATGTCACCATATTACGCATCTCAGCCGGATGCACCGTTGAACCTTCCGCAAAAATCGCAGAGCCCTTTATCGTCTGAACAACAAGCTCTCGAGAGTCAGCACGCGACAAACCAAGATGAACGGCAGCATCGATCATGGCTTCCATCAAAAGAAACACATAGGCCGGTCCACTTCCACTAATGGCCGTGGACACATCGAGGAACCGCTCGTCATCGACGTACAGCTGATGCCCGAGTGCTTCAACGATAGACCGAGCTTGGTCTCGCTGTATGTCTGACACTTCGGGCGTAGCGGTCCAGACCGTCATACCTTCGCCAACCTGCGCCGGTGTATTCGGCATTGTTCGAACGATCGCTCGATGCTGAAGTCCAGCAGCAAGTGACTCGATCGTGGCCCCAGCCACAATAGAAAGCACTAAGGCATTTTTGTCAATGTTTCCACGAAGGTCATCAAGAACCGTCGGCAACACTTGAGGTTTCACGGCTATTACCACGACCTGTCCCTTGCCCGCGGCGACCCTATTGTCGAGCGTGACATCAATGCGCAGTGCCGCCTGCAACGTATCCAATCGCTCGCGATGCCGGTCACTCGCAACAATGTGGGCCGGCTCAAGATCGTGCCTCGACAACAAGCCAGCAATCATTGCCTCCCCCATAGCACCCGCTCCGATGAACGCTAACTGGAGGTCGCTAAGTACGTGGTTCTTTGTCACAATCACTCCTCTAGGTGGCTGGATAGCACCGCCCCTGGTTGGACTATTCTAGTGTCCTTCAGGCAACATCGGTTGACTTGATTCCACGATTCTAATGGACCCCATTGCCCACAGCCTCGTCGGTGCCAGCCTCTCCGAGACTCCGTTAAAGCGGCTCAGCGTCTTGGCGTCCCCAACCCTCATACTCGCCGCCAACGCACCGGATATTGACATCGTCAGTGCATTTGTCGGAAGAGACCTGTCACTGCAATTCCGGAGAGGCTGGACCCATGGAGTGCTGGCAATGGCGATATTGCCCCTACTCTTGGCTGGTTTAATCCTACTCGTAGACCGCTGTATTGCATCGATCAGGCGCCGACCACCGAAAGCACGGTTCGGACCAACCCTTGTCTTGTCGTATATCGGGGTCTGGACCCATCCAATCCTGGACTGGCTCAACACCTATGGCGTTCGTCTCTTAATGCCGTTTGACGGGCGCTGGTTTTACGGAGATGCCCTCTTCATCATTGACCCGTGGGTGTGGTTGCTGGCTGGGGCTGGAGTTGTTCTGGCAAACACCAAGTCAGCCATTAGCCAAACCACGTGGCTGGTTTTTGGTATCGCAACGACGGCACTCGTGACTGGTATCTCTGTGGTTCCGGCCACTGCACGATGGATTTGGATTGCCGGCATCGCGGTAATCGTAGGCCTCCGAATATCGGGCCAGGTCCACACACAACTCCCTCGTGTCGCGACAGCCTGTTTGACATGTATAGCGGTCTACGCTGGCAGCATGGCAGTAGGGTCGCATCTTGCAACCCGCCAGGTATCTCAATGGCTCAGCGACCGTGGGAGCGCCGGCAGTGTGGTCATGGCCGGGCCGTTACCGGCGAACCCATTTGTCCGGGATGTCATTATTCTTGACGAGAGTCACTATCACTTTCTCGAATTGAATTGGTTACGGTCCGACCCGTTCCAAATCACAGGACCAGCAATCCCTCGTGGGCCGAACACGCCAATAATCAATGCGGCGCTGAAAGCCCCCTCGATCAAAGGGTTGATGACATGGATTCGATTCCCTGCCTACTCAGTGGACGCGGTTGCAGATGGCTTCATCGTCACCATCCAAGATGTGAGATATGCCAGACGTAATGGATTGGGAATAGGCACGGTCACTGTTGAATTGGACCACGACCTGACGATCAAGCCGTCCATGTGACTTATCCAACCACTGGTTTCAAGTCGAAACATTCTTGCTGCCAAGGAGTTCTATTCCGCAATCCCTTTTGGATACCACAGGTCTACCAGGTCGCCGCAGGTGGACACCCGGAAAGCGTGCCACCTGTCAATGGGCAA
>CAZUZW010000028.1:12298-28955 GCA_964624855.1 uncultured Vicinamibacteraceae bacterium | reverse complement strand
AATATCCTGAGTATGCGACAATCCGTCGAGAGGCCGCGATTCGGGCGATTTATGATGAACTCCAATATGTTGTCGTGTGTTTTGTTTGGGGACTATATTGCAGCAAGGCGTGACGCTCGATTGAAGTAACTATGCGGTTGGCAGATCGGGGAGAGAAGGCAGGTATAACGAGTCATCCTGGTCAATTCGGATAAATGTTCTTGGTTCCGTCGGAGGTGATGTAATGAAGCGTAGTGTGGTTATCTCGTGCGTCGCTTTGTTGTGGGTTGGAGGTAACATCCAGGCCCAGACCACGGCGACCGAATGGACCGTTCCCCGTACGGCCGATGGTAAACCAAACTTACAAGGGTTTTGGACTAGCCAAACGTACACACCATTGGAACGCCCAGTTCGATTCGCCGACCGAGAATTTCTCACAGAAGAAGAGTTCGCCGAATTAACGGAGATTCTGACTGCTGACGGTGTTGACCCGCTTGGTGCACGGCGTGCGTTCACTACGGGTAATGATGATGAGCGACGGCAACGAACACAGCAGGCTGATCCGACTCACTATGACAATTCCACTTGGTTGAGAACGACCATCCCTAAGGCCCTCTCAAGTCGGCGGACGTCTCTCGTTGTTGATCCTCCCGATGGCAGGATACCGCCACTGACTACGGAGGGGGAAGCACGTGCCGAAGCACGTGCTCAGCTTCGAGGATTTGACAGTTATCAAAATAGACCGTACCAGGAACGGTGTCTTGTCTGGACTCATGAGGGACCGCCGATGGTGCCACCACCCTATAACGATCTTTACCAGATTTTTCAGACTCCTGGTTATGTCGTGTTGTTTCCGGAACTAAGTAACAATTCGGTTCGGATTATTCCGACCGATGGGAGACCGCATATTTCAGACCGTATTCGACAGTGGCCAGGTGATTCTCGAGGTCGATGGGAAGGTGATACGCTGGTCGTTGAGACTACCAACTTTACTGGCAAGACGGCTTTTCGAGGTTCAGGCAAGGATCTCCATGTTGTTGAACGATTTACATTGGTTGATGAAACTACCATTCTCTACGAGTTCACTGTCGAGGATAAGGCATCCTGGTCACAACCATGGAGTGTTGAGATTCCTATAGTGAAAACTGAAGGTCCCATGTACGAGTACACGTGCCATGAGAGAAACTACGGAATGGTCAATACGCTTCGTGGTGCGCGACGGGCTGACAGGGAAACACCCTAAGCTTACTAGTCAGTGTCCGCGAGGACGACCGGTTTGCCATGCGGCGTGTGTTGGTAGGCTGAGACCCACGCGTTCTTTCGATTCAGCAATGCTGGGGAGTCGCTAAGACCTTTCTCGGTGACAAGGCGTTCTAGTGCGGTGACCCAGTGATGGTAATACTGTGAACCATCATCAGGCTCGCCTTGAGCTGCGGCGGCCTTCAATTCTGCGGCAAGCGCGGTTGCCCATTCCTTCCAAGTGAAGTGACCCTGCTCTGAGAGCTTGACAGCCAGTGCAAAAGCCTGCGCCTGCCATGGTTCTGCAAACACCGGACCTTCTTCATCGCGGGGTAGGGGCGGGAGGGCCTTCAGTTGTTCTTCGTCGACTGTTTGCTCAGGCTGGTTCAAGGTAGTCCTCCCACAAATCGACATAAATCGCATCATGTGCTGACGCCCGGTCGCCCCACAATTCCCGGGCAGTGAATCGAATAGTGTAAACGTGCTGTGGTCGGTTCCCTAACCGCTGGCCATTCACATCAGTATCCTGCAGTGCAAAGATACCGTGGATTAGATGAACGTGGCCTGCTTTGCCTCGTGTGTAACGAGGCAACCGGGTGTGACCTTTTGGATGCATATTCTTTGCACGGACCCGCTGGTTCATATTGTAACGCGGAGCAATGTCCTCGTTTGGATTGTTGGCGGTCGCCGCTGCTGTCCCTGGTTCTGTGACTGCCAGTAGCGTCGGTTGAGGTAGCAGAGGGTTAGCGTGTCCATTGGCTAACTCTGCTTCCGTGACGAGTTGGCTTCTGAGTAATCGGTTGAGCCGGACCGTGAACCAGCGTTCATAGTAAGACATCTTGAGGTAGTCATCTGCCGGAATACTTTCAAGTTCGAATCGAAAACTTCCCCAATTACGTCGTCGACCCCACCGACTGAGTGCGCTGCCGAGGCCATAGACACGGCCCTCCCATGGTTCATGGAAAACGGGTTCGTTCGGTTCCGGTTTGATTGGGCCCATGCCATGCATGCCACCCATATCGTGAACACCGTTCATCGATTATCTCCGGTGTCTGGTGGCAGAACCTTGGCCACGCCAATCATGGAATCGCGTGTAACGATGTCCGCCAACTCGTTCTCACTAATATCTCTGGTAACCGGTGGGCGCTCTGGTAGGACAAGGTATCGAATCTCAGCAGTACTATCCCAGACGTGAACCTCGACATCGTTACTGAGCTCCAGACCGAATTCGCGAAGTACACCGCGAGGGTCAATGACGGCGCGTGAACGGTATGGAGCCGACTTGTACCATACTGGTGGAAGACCCAGCGTCGGCCACGGATAACAGGAACAGAGGGTGCAGACCACAAGGTTATGAATTTCTGGGGTGTTTTCGACGACCACCATATGTTCACCTTGAGCTCCGAGGTATCCCATTTCTCCAATCGCTGCTGTGCCGTCAGCAAGGAGTAGTGTTTTAAAGTCCGGGTCGACCCACGCGCGCGCCACAACCTGTGCGCCGTTTCGTGGGCCGATCTTATTTTCGTAGGTGTCAACGACGGCGTCTAAGTCGGCTGGATCGAGCATCTTCTTTTCAATCAACACCGATTCGAGTGCCTTGACGCGCAGCGCAATATCCGAAGGGACGGTTTGATGTTCGTGTTGATGTTCAGTTGGAGAGGATTCCTCTCCCTCACCGACCTGACCTTGACCCACAATCGCTGCTGCGCCGACAGCAGCCTTTTTCAGGAACTTCCGTCTTCCTACCGGTTTATCGTCGGCTTCAGTCATTTCTAGAACTCCCTAGTAAAACAGAACCCGAGTATACATCTCAAAACAGTTGAACTCCTGCGACTTAATAAGTTCCACTGCGACTCGGTGGATCAGAGCGGCTAGAATTGGTTACGCTCGAGAGGAGAATACGATGAGAGTTTTTTTGGTGTGGTGTGGTGTGTTCGTGACATCAGGAATCGTTGGGGCCCAGTCTGTTGAACAACAGATTACCGAGGCGTTACTTCCGGCCCCCGAATCCCTGAGGCCGGCCGCGACGGTCATCACTCGTGATGCGCAAGGACGGCCAAGTATTCTTCGGCAAGGCACGAATTCGTTGGTATGCGAACCAGATGGACCTCGGCCAGGTTTTGCGGTGGAGTGTTACCACAGAAGCTTTCAAGGAGTAATGGATTGGACGGCTGAGCGTTTGCTGGCTAATCCGAGAACCTTTGATGAGATGTTTGTTAACGGAGGACCGAACGTTGAAGTCAGCCCCGGAGCCATGCAGTATGCATTTGTAGGCCCGACACGAGATCAGGCTAGTTTTAGCATGTCAATTCATCTTCCGTTTGCAACCGCTGAATCAACTGGGCTTCCGACTGAGGAACGATTTGAAGGACCATGGCTGATGTGGGCTGGGACATCCGCTGCCCACATTATGTTTGGTCCGATACCACCCGGGCTTCCGTTTGACTATCCTGGGCGGTAGACTTTCAGTCGTGCAAACTGGGTCGACATACGGGGGAACAAGATAACGTGCGACAGAGTCAGTGGTTGCCATACGGATTGCTAGTCGGCTGGATTGTGTTGGGTATGTCCTCTGAGTCACAGGCTGAGCAGGAGCTACCCAGTGAGCGAAATATTTCAGCGGGCATGCGCATCTATCATCAAAAAGCTGACTGTCAGGCTTGTCACGGATGGGCTGGTGATGGTCGCCGGATGAATAGTCAGATGCCGGATGGTGCAAACCTTCGGACGAGCCAGCTCAGTCGTGAACAATTGGTGTTTGTCATTAAGTGCGGTCTGCCAGGACGCAGTATGCCGGCTTTCGATCGACTTGCTTACAGCGACGACCGATGTCTCGGCCGGACACGCGCGGACCTTCGGCGGATGGGGCTAGAGCTTTTCGACCCAGCTGCTACGCTGCAGCAGCGAGAAGTCGAGCGACTAGCCGATTTTCTCTTTGCTAAGGTCATCGGCCAAGGGCCGATGGACCAAGCTGGATGCATCGAGTTCTGGGGCTCAGATGTCGATGTCTGCAGCGAAGTGCCCGACTAATTATCCAGCGCAAAGACGAACAGATAGCTCGAATTCTCAAGACCATCATAGTTGACTGGATGATGGTGGCGTCCGCTGCTCTGCACCGCCACATACTGAGTCGGCCCAATCGCATACGTGACTGGAGCACCCTTGAGCGGCGTTCCGACGTTGAAACGCCACAGTTCCTGTAACGTCTCGTCATTGTATGCAACGACCCAACCATCCTGTAGGGCTGTGAATACGAGACCGCCCGCAGTGCTGATGACTCCAGATCGCACTTCGATGTCAGTAACCGCTTTTGCGATGACGTTGTGATCTACAGCGTCAAATGCTGTCACGGCACCGTAGTAGAGGTCGCTAGTATATTCCCGCCGTTGGCTCGCTTCTCGATCAAGGCCGCCGCTTGGAGACAGCGATGCCATTTCAGCACCGTTCTGAGAAAAGCACCCTTCAGTCCCGACACCATATGCAATCTGTTTGATCGGATTAAAGGCGAGCGGTTGATGGGCGACACCGCCATGCCATGTTGGGCAGGCGCGTTTCATGCGGTCTCTGTCTGACCGCATTGCACGCGCTTCAGGATTGTAAATTTGTACGTCGAGGTTGGGGTCGTATTCGACAGGCTTTCCTGTAACAGGGTCAATGCCGGCCGTCCAGTTAAGGTCGTTCACATATTTTTCGGCTTTGATGAATTCACCAGTCGTTCGGTCGAGCGTGTAGAAGAAGCCGTTTCGACCAAAGTGGGCGACGGCTTTTCTCAACTGGCCGTCAATTTCGATGTCATACAACATGTGGACTCCTACCTCGTCGTAGTCCCATGAATCGTTTGGTGTGTACTGGAAATACCAGGCGGGTTCGCCTGTGTCGACATTTAGTGCTACGGCTGAGTTTGTAAAAAGGTTGTCCCCAGGACGGAATTCTGCATCGTATGCAGGTACCGGGTTACCGGTACCCACGATGTAGAGATTGGTCTCATGGTCATACGACCCGGTTTGCCAAATTCCCCCCCCACCGGTCTTCCAGGCATTGTGGTCGTCCTTCCATGTCTCACTGCCGGGTTGACCCGGTTCAGGAACGACATACCATCGCCAGAGTTCTTCGCCAGTGTCCACATCTAGTGCTGCTACCCACCCGCGAGTTCCAGCATCACCGGCACCGTTTTGGACAATGACCTTCCCGTTTGCTACCAACGGCGCGGTGAGGAAGCGTTCCCGGCTACCGAACTCGTTTGAGGTCGCGACTTCCACGTCCCAGATGATTTCTCCGTTTTCTCGGTCGATTGCGATCACGCGGCCGTCTGGTAAATTCGTCACTACGCTTTCTTCCCACAGAGCAATCCCGCGACTGCGTGATGTATTACCTTCGTGGTCTACGCCTGGGTCGGCAATCCACTCGAATCGCGCATAGTTCGGGTTTCTGGCATCAATTTTGTACACTGTTCCCCAGCCATCGGTGGTGTACATGAAGCCGTTGTCAATCAAGGGATTGACTTCAGATTCCGGACCGTTCTGACCGACATCCTGCATCCCGCCGAGTGCTAACGCCCAAGTCATACGAAGATTTGCGACGTTTTCTCGATTGATCTGCGTCAGTTGCGAATAGCGTAATGAACCATAGTCGCCATTCATAAGGAGCCAGTTCTGAGGTTCATTCTGTGCGTTGATTAGGCGGTCTTCGTTCACGGTGAGTGAGTACTGACCACCTAGGGTTACCACCCAACCGGCCGCAAACATCACACAGCCAAGAATTATCGGTGCCGGCGATCTATAACGCATAATACGTTCCTTTCCGGAATCCTCTTACGGTCGAAGTGGGATGCCCCTCATTTCCTGAACCCGAGCACCAGCCAAAATACCATGTAGGCCGATGTTGCCTTCGTGACAAGCGTATTCGTAGAGCGGTCCATCTGTTCTACGCAGTGGCATCATCGCTGTGTACGACTGCGTGTAGACGGTTGGGTCCGTTACAGTGAATTCGTATCCGATTGTGTCGGGATCGATGCGCCAGAAGCGTTCGATTAGGTGCATGTTTGGACCGGTCCCGCGACTCTGTCCACCGCGAAAGCTTGTTGTCTCAACGACAAGCGTGTTGTCTTCCCAGTGTCCACGCGAATCACCCGCATATTGAGGTAGGTTTCCGTGGGCTCGTCCATCGAGCGGAATGATCCGAGCGTTGTGGACCATTTCGTTGACGTTCGTGACATACCCGGGGGGTTGGAGAATTTGGACGTTGTTGTTGTACGCGCCTGAGGGCATGGGCGGGCCCGAGGTGAATCCCATGATGCATCGATCAAAAAGACTCCGATTTTCGTACGAGTCATATCGATGCTCGGACCGGTAAGCGCGTGCCTCGGCGTTTCGCGCTGCCGCTTCAGGTGTTCGCGGTGGGATACGGCCATTTGGGGGATCGGTGATTAGAGATGTACGTTTGTCAGATGTAAGTTCTACTCCACGTTCGTACCAAAACTCGTTATAAGAGAGTACTCCGCCATCTGATCGTGGTTGGTAGCCGGCAGTTGGAGCTCCGGCTTCGGGGTCGAAGAGGTCGCGATTGAGGCGGGTTCGTTCTGATGCCTCGAAGGAGGCGGCTTCTTCTGCTGATAGGGTATCTTGACCCTCCAACGCTGTTGGCCGTTGAAGCGGTGTTAGGGTCCGGAAGGTGAAAATTCCTGAGATGTCTGGTTGGCCATCTGGGGTTCGCATGGGGGTGTCGTTTTGAGCGGCTACCGGTAGCGGTGCCAGTATCAAGACCAAACTACATGCGACTAACTTAACGGAAACTCGCCATCTCATAGTGATCATCATTTCGTGTTCCCCTAGAAAGCCTTACTGTCTGACGTATTTGGTAAGTCCACCGCCGGCAGTAGGCCGTGATGCGGGACCTTCCGCCACGAATACGTTGCCATCTTCATCGACCGCGATACCTTCACCCGCGAGACCTTGCAATACCCGGCCATCGGTTGGAATATGCGGGGGAATAAATCCGGTTACCCGGTCTTCATTTGCTGATCCGATCCGGACACCATTTAACCATCCGTAATGATTTGTTTCCTGTGATTCCGAATCGATCGCGTAGAGCGTGTCGTCGGCGGTGATGAACAGACCACTGATGCGACTGTACCGTTGGTAAATATCCAATAGTTCACCATCTTGGCTGAAGATCTGGATTCGATGATTACCCCGGTCTGCCACAAACAGTCGCCCCTGCGAATCAAATTCCAACGCATGCGGTGTTCGAAATTGGCCTGGTCGGAATCCAATTTCGCCCCACTCCATGATGAAATTACCTTCGCTGTCAAATTTCAGAATTCGGCCGGTTCGTCCGGCGGGTGGGTCTGGACTTTGACCACTGTGGCCATCCGAAACAAAAATATCCCCATTCGGCGCCACAATGACATCGCATGGTTCGTTAAGTTGGCCAGGGCCACTCCCTGGCTGTCCTGCCTCGCCAAGTCTCATGAGCTCTTCACCGTCGGGACTGAATTTGATTACCTGATGTCCTTTGGTGCCGGCTTCATTTCCCTGAGAATCCGTTACCCACACATTGCCGTCATCGTCGACGTGCAGTCCATGGGGAAGTACGAATAACCCTGCCCCAAAGTTCGCAAGTATTTCACCGGTGTTCCGGTCGTACTTGAGAATTGGGTCCACATCCGGGTTTGCTTCACAGCCACCGTCAAGGCCATTAGCTCCACAGCGGTCATAAACCCAGACATGGCCATCTGGTCCAATGTCAATTCCCGCTGTTGAACCCCACGTGCGACCATCAGGTAGCGCTGCCCATTGGGTGATCACCTCGGATGTTGGATTTGGCAACTGTAAGTCGATGAAACCAGTGCTGGTATTCGGTTCGGTAGCCTCAGCCGTTTCTTCTTCCGCTGGTGCCGCCCCTCCGCACGCGATTGCGGTCAGTAATACTACGCAGGTCAACACAAGGCCACTGTTCGATACAATTTGCTGATGTTTCCTCATCCTATCTCTCTTTCTGTTTTTACAGCTGCTATGTAAAAAGTTCTTCCGAGTAATCACGAATCAGCGAGTAACGGCCTGCGTGTTCAGCCGCCTCGCGCCGCCAAGAATTCCTTCTAGGCCGTAATTTCCTTCGTGGCACGCGTACTCGTAGAGTGGGCCGTCAGTGCGGCGCATCGGGATTGCCGCAGTCCATGGGCGCGTGAAGTTGTTCGGGTCATCGAATGTGAACTCGTACATCACGGTGTCTGGGTCGAGTCGGCGGAATCGTTCGATTAGATATGAATCTTTCGAGGAGCCCGCAAACGCTGTTTCGCGGGCGAAGTTTTTCGTTTCGATGACGAGTGTGTCGCCTTCCCAGCGGCCTCTTGAATCGCCAACCCATTGTGGTGGGATCTTGCCCTGGGGCTGTCGGTCAATTGGAATAATACGCGTGTTATGGATGTGCTCGTTAACGATTACTACGTAACCGGGTATCTGCAGGATTTGAGTGTTGTTGTTGTAAGAGCCTGGTCGCATCGGCGGTCCAGAATTTGAACCCATCAGACACCGGTCGGTAAGACTTCGGTCGGTGAAGTCATCAGCAAAACCATTACGAAGGTTGAGGCGACGGATGCGGTTCGCTTCCACCCACTCCGGACGATACGGGATTCGTCCGTTCGGCGGGTCTGTGACGAGTGACGTTCGCTTGTCTGAGGTTAGTTCGACGCCGCGTTCGTACCAGAATTCGTTATACGACAGAACGCCTCCGTCGGCACGTGACTGATAACCAGCCGATGGTGCTCCGCTCTCCGGATCGAAAAGGTCCCGATTTAGACGGCTCCGCTCAGATGATTCGAAAGCTGCGGCTTCCTCTGCCGTTAGAGTTTCTTGCCCTTCCAACGCTACGGGGCGTTGCAACGGCGTTAAGGTTCTGAATGTAAAGATTCCAGAGATATGCGGCTGCCCGTCTGGCGTTAGCATCGGTGTGTCGCCGCCTGACTGAGCGGCAACCGGGAGTGGCGCCAGTGTAACGATAACGAAGCTCAACGTAGCGGCAAGTATGTTGTTGAGTCGACAGTTCATAAGAATTACCTCACCCGCTCTAATGACTAATGCTGAAAATACGGTTCATTCTAACGCCGGTCTGGAGTCGTTTCAACGATTGGGATGAAATCCGCTGAGGTGTCTATGTTTGCAGAAAAGCCTTTTAGGTTGACGTTAAGTTCATTCTTGAGTAATGGTTAGGCGCTTTGACTCTGTCCTGTCTGAGGGTTATCTGCGTTGGGAGCTTACTGTTTTGGCCGATAGGTATAGCTCCGGCTGAGTCGGGCCAAGGCGGCGATACTCCGTGGGGAGACCCGAATGTTCAAGGGATTTGGGATTTTCGAACTGCGACGCCCCTTGAACGTCCTTCGGATCTCGCTGGACGGGTGGTTTTGACTGCCGAGGAGGCAGCTGCCTATGAACAAGAGGCTGCCGCTCGTCGCAACGACTATGACGCGACTCCAACGGTGCACGCAAAATTCTGGTTGGATTATGGAAGCCGGTTGACTGACGATCGCCGAACGTCGCTCATTGTGGAGCCCGAAGATGGGCGGATCCCGGCGTTGACTCCTGCGGCACAGGAACGGGCGAGGGCCCGGCGTGAACTACGTTCACGTCCGCCGACGAGTTACGAGGATCGAAGCCTTGGGGAGCGCTGTCTTCAGAGTATTAATGCCGGTCCACCGATGACCCCTGGACCGTACAACAACAACGTGCATATCTTGCAGACGCCAGATTATGTGGTTTTACACAATGAGATGATTCACGATGTTCGCGTTATCCCACTGGACGGGCGTGATCACATCACTGCCTCAATTCGCCAGAGTCGAGGGGATTCACGAGGACACTGGGAGGGGAAGACGCTAATTGTGGAGACTACCAACTTCACTAACCGGACCGCTTTCCGCAATTCGAGTGGAAACCTTCATTTAATCGAACGGTTTACTTTGCATGACGTCGGAACGCTTTCGTATGAGTACCGGATAGAGGACCCCCAGTCGTATGCGAGCGCGTGGTCCGCGGTGCTTCCGATGAAACGAACAGAGGGTCCGATGTTTGAGTTTGCGTGTCACGAAGGCAACTATGGTCTTCGGAATATTCTCGTTAATGCTCGGGCAGCAGATCGAAATGATTGATCGCTAACCGAGAGACGTCAAAAAGGTCAGACTTTACTTGGTCGCTCTCCCACCGCCATTGGAGCAAGCTAACACGACAGCATGGTCCGTTACCCGCGTCATCGGCTGACCGCGTAGCAAGAGTTGTTCATTCGATCCAGTTTGCGCTTAGGCTGCTTCGATCCACAGCTTGGCCTCGAAGATAGACACCCGAAATCTGCCGTGTATTTGTAATGTCGTCGAGTGGGTTTGCATCGAGAACGACAAAGTCAGCGCTCTTGCCTGGTTCTAGGGTTCCAACGTTATTAAGGCCCAATAAGTCGGCAGAATTTCTAGTTGCAGCGACGATGACTTCGTGAGGCGTCATTCCGGAAGCCACCATGTCGGCCATTTCAACGTGGGGTGCCCACGCAGAATTTCCGTCAGTACCAAACGCGATCTTGACCCCGGCTGAATTAAGCGTGGCTAGGTTGTGCGCTTGAATCGAAAACGCCGCTTGAGCGTCCATATTGTTCGTGGCTCTGGCCTGAAGTTCGTCGAGTTCTGCAGGTGGGATTGTGTTACTTAACCAGGATAAGTCCTCTTCGACGCCTCGGTTCGGTAAATTTGGCACAAGCACTACGTCGGGGTGTTCTTGGAAAAGGCTGACGCCTTCTTCGTCGATCTCCATGTCCCTAATTCCATGTGCGAAAGCATCAACTCCAGCTCGGAGCAATCCCTTGGCATCGTCGAGGCTAAAGATATGGGCGGTCACTCGAAGGCCATGTTGATGCGCTTCATCGATGACTGCTTCGTACAGTTCAGGTGTGAGTTTGTCGTACTGGCCGTTCCGATCATCGACCCAGATCTTGACCAGGTCAACTTCAAGAATTGCTAGTTCTTGAACTGCTTGGCGAGCCATGTCTGGTGTATCGATCCAGTACGGGATTTCCGATCGGCCAGGTTCCGGTCGAGTGATACCACGTCCGGCAGTTCGATAGCGTGCTGTATTGGTCAAGACGGCGTCCCGGACTTCGAAAAACATGTCTCCTGAATCTTGTCCCAAACTCATGACGACGCCAACGCCGTAGTAGGCCTTGTGTTGGAGGTCGTCGATTAGTTCGTCACGCGTTCGGCGCAGGTGAACATGGGTGTCGATCAGAGCAGGGATGACGGTGTGACCGGTCAGGTCAACGTGCTTTGCACCTGCAGGGACGTTAATATCGTTGCTTGGACCAACTTGAATCAAGCGCGTGTCTTCAACTATAAAGGTGGCGTTTTCAATGGGGTTGCTGCCATCGCCAACGATGAGTCGAGCTCCCTCATATACCGTTACATCTAATAATTCTTCCGTAGGTTCGGGTTCCGGTGAGGTGCAGCCAGTCAAGAAAACAAGCTGGCCAAGAAATACTAGGCTCGCGATGGTGACGGTCGAGCCTGTAAACTTTTGAGACTTACGCATACGCATAGATGCCTCCAAGAAATAACCGAAGGATCTACTGTGGCATGATATAAGGAGCGGCGCAATAGCAACCTACCTGAGAGGAATCAACCGGCTGTTACTTGCTCCCAATTGTGAAACATTAGAGAATCCAGCGCGTGACTGGTAGTCAATCTACAACGTTTCGTCGGCTAAGCGACGATATCGTCCGCACACTTAAACCGCCGGGAGCTGTGTATTACTGCACGCTAGGCGTCTTACTGGCGGTGCTGGCTTTTGGTGTCTATGCCTTTTACTACCAGGTTCAGACTGGTCTTGGCGTGGCCGGTTATCAGCATCCAGTGCAGTGGGGTGTATACATCACGAACTTCGTGTTCTGGATTGGAATTACACACTCAGGCACGTTGATCTCCGCTGTGTTGTTTTTGTTTCGAGCGCCCTGGCGAACAGGAGTTGCGCGCGCGTCAGAGGCGATGACGGTTTTTGCCATCATGATTGGCGGTTTGTTCCCGATTGTTCATTTAGGTCGGCCATATTTCTTTTATTGGTTGATGCCATATATCAATGAACGACAGTTGTATGTCAATTTTCGATCGCCGCTGATCTGGGACTTCGTGGCTATCTTGACCTATCTCACGGTCAGTGTGACCTTTCTCTATATCGGACTTATTCCAGACATGGCAGAGCTCCGACACCGGGTTCCTGGCTGGCGTCGGCGAGTTTATAAGATGTTATCGCTCGGCTGGGTTGGTTCAGATCGGCAATGGTTTCACTACATGAGCCTCTATGGGTTTTTGGCTGCCATTGCGATTCCATTGGCTGTGTCCGTGCATAGCATTGTTTCGTGGGACTTCGCGACGGCCATTACGCCTGGGTGGCACAGTACCATCTTCGCACCGTATTTTGTCTCGGGCGCTATTTTTTCTGGTGTGGCAATGATGATCACTTTATTGATCCCACTGAAGACCGTATTTGGTCTCGACGCCTACATGACCCGTCTGCACTTCGAGAATTTAGGAAAATTGCTGCTAACGATGTCTTTGATTATGGGCTATGCCTATGGCATGGAATTCTTCACAGCGTGGTACTCCGGCAATATATTTGAGCGAGACACATTCCTTGATCGTGTCGTTGGTCAGTACGGACCGTTTACGTGGGTGATGCTCGCATGTAACGTGTTTATTCCTCTTCTACTTTTTAGTAGGCGTATCCGGACCCACCTAGGCGCCCTGCTCTCAATTGCCGTTGCTGCGTTGATCGGCATGTGGCTTGAACGATACGTTATCGTGGTGTCATCGTTGTCACGTGGTTTTGACCCGGCTGCTTGGGGTGAGCTGTATCAGCCGACTTGGGTAGAGGCATCTATGACGGCGGCATCGTTTGCGGGATTCTTCTTGCTGTTTTTGGTTTTCATAAAGGTTTTTCCCTGCATCTCCATCAGTGAATTGAAAGAAGGTGCAACCGAGCACACAGAGCCTGATGACATGACCGGAGTCCCTGAGCGAGTGTGATATGAGTCAAGTGAGAATACTTGCAATCTTCCGTGATGGTTCGAGTGCTGCGCGAGCTGCCTTGGCAGTCCGGACACAAGGGCTTGGCGAGGTAGTTACATTTTCCCCCACTCCGGACCATGCGATTCTGGGAGCCCTCCGGAAGGACGTGAGTCCGGTTCGGCTGTTTACTTTGGTGGGTGCCGTGATTGGATGTTTACTAGGTTTCATACTGCCGGCCTACACGATGTTAGATTGGCCGCTTATTACTGGTGGTAAGCCAACGATTTCGATTCCTCCACTCGTCGTGATCAGTTTTGCCGTCACGATGCTTCTTGGTGCTCTCGGTGCGGTTGCCGGATTTTTGTCTTTGTCAGGGTTGCCCGCGTTAGCACCTTCGGCCTCATATGATTCGCGTTTTTCTGAAGACCGATTTGGTGTTCTTGTCACTTGTGAGACAGACAGAACTGACGTGATTCGTAGCTGTCTGCACGAGTACGGCGCAGAAGAACTTCAGGACAAATAGCGGAAGGTTACGGACTTAAGCGGTTACTAGAGGTGGTCAGCATGAAACCGACATTCGTGCCACTGTCGTATGACAAGCCGTGTCAGGACGAGGTAGCAAAGCGTGCGAGGTCATTCTTCGAACACATGCACCGGCGGCGTTCAGTGCGTGCGTTCAGCGATGAGCCTGTTTCGGATGGAATTATTCGTGACCTTGTAAGAGCGGCCTCTACGGCACCCTCAGGCGCTCATCAGCAACCATGGACTTTTGTGGCAGTTTCGACACCGAATGTGAAACGTCAGATTCGTGTAGCAGCGGAACACGAAGAACGAAAGAACTACGGGGGGCGAATGTCTGACGACTGGCTTCGGGCTGTGGAGCCACTTGGCACCAACGCTGACAAGTCGTTTCTGGAACGAGCGCCGTGGCTTGTGGTGCTGTTCCGTCAGGATTATGGATACGACGACAACGGCGAGCGTCTACGCCACTACTATGTGGCGGAATCGGTCGGTATCGCTGCGGGACTGTTCTTGACTGCGGTCCACCAAGCTGGATTGGTGGCGCTGACTCACACGCCTAGTCCCATGCGGTTCTTAAAGCGTATTTTAGAGCGGCCGGACAATGAAACAGCCTCTCTGTTAATTCCAGTCGGTTATCCTGCGCCCGGTGTACGAGTTCCTGGCCTCAAACGAAAACTGATTGAAGAGGTCTTGGTCACTGCCTAATCGGATCGCTTGAGCAGGAAATGGAAGGACACCGAGGACTAAGGAGTCCAAGTGGAATGCCTTGAGTTCAAGTGTCCGAGGAGTTGAATGCACTTATGGGACGACGTTACTGGTTGATGAAATGTGAACCGTCAGCCTACACGATCGACGACTTAGTCCGTGATGGGAAGACGTGTTGGGAAGGCGTGCGCAACTACCAAGCCCGTAATCTAATGCGTGACGATATGGGTGTTGGCGACGGTGTGCTGTTTTACGCATCGAATGCCGATCCGTCTGGTGTAACTGGGGTGGCTGAGATCTCCAAGGCCGGATACCCTGACCACTTTGCGTGGAAGAAGGGACATAAGTATTTTGACAAACGGAGTACACAATCTTCTCCGGTGTGGTTCATGGTTGACATCAGGTTTGTTGAACGTTTTAGCGCGATTGTGTCCTTGGCTACTCTAAAGGCCACGCCGATGCTGGATTCGATGATGGTCACGCGGAAGGGGAGTCGACTATCAGTTCAGCCAGTTACTAGAAAGGAATTTAACACGGTTTTGCGGCTAGGTCGTCGCGGACAACCGGCTGTGTCGGAGTCTTGAGATTCATGAGATTACTTTCGGTAGCCTACATTGTCGGAACAGTTGCGGTGGCGTTAGTCATTGGGGCTCTGCCGGCGTCTGGCCAGGTTTTGTCTCCTCACGCGATTATTGATCTGGCTGTAGACCGGGCTGAAGAGCAACGAAAGTTACAGACCGATCTTGCATATGAGGCGATAGTCGAGGCAACCACCGAGCAATTTGATGGAGATGGTGCGATCGAGAAGACCGAACTTGCTACGTACCGTCAGTACCCCCTTGAGGGTGTGGTTTACGAGGCAATGATCGCGAAGGAAGGTGAGCCACTAGACGCGGACGATGTTCGTTCAGAGGAAGAACGTAGAGATAAATTTATTAAAGAGGTTCGTGAACGGAGGGATAAAGGTGAGGATCCTCGTGGCGACGATGAGAATCGGATAGATTTTAATGAAGAGTTTGTCTCGCGCTATGACTTTTGGATTGTAGATGAAGCCGTAATCAATGATTATTTGTGTTGGGTCATTGAATTAAGACCCCGCAAGGGAGACCTTCCAGTGCGTCGCCAGATCGACAACGCTCTCAATAATTCAACCGGCCGAATCTGGGTCAGTCAGGATGACTATGGTGTGGCTCGTGTCGAGTTCGAAATGGCCAAGTCGGTTCGTTTTTGGGGAGGTATCCTTGGCACTCTCCGTAATACGGTTGGCCGCTTGGAGTTCGTGCGCGTGGCAGCGAACGTATGGGCGCCAACGACAATTGACATCAGGCTCGATCTTCGGATCCTGTTCAAGAATATTCGCCGGCGTATCGTGCGTGAGTGGGTAGAGTACAGGCCGTTGCCGGCGCCGGTTCTTGAGTAATTCCTTCTCTGGTTTTCGCCGTATCAACAGCGCAGTTGGCCACGCATGGGTAAACGTTCGGTAATGCGCTCGGCTACCTACTGCACTACGAACGACATTGAAAGACCGAGACGGGTGGCAGGTTGTCGATGATTATGTTGATTGACATCAGAATTGTCCCGTTAGGCGGTTGTTGGTGGGATGTGAGTTCACCAGATTTGAATGACTAAAATATCTATGGTCTTGACACAGACATAAACGAGGAGGGGGAGCGATGAGAAAAGTGCCGATTGCATGGGTAACTGTTATGACATTCCTATTTATTGGGTTTGGATGGGTGTCGGCTCAGCAACGAGGGGCCGCCGCGACCGAACTGACGGCCGTGGATTATGAGCAGATTAAAGAACTCTATGCTCGATACAACCAAGGTAGTGACTTTCGAGATGCTGACCTCTTTTTGTCCGCCTTTGCTGATGATGCGGTTATGACTCGAGGTGGTCGAGACATTGTGGGTATGGCCGCTTTACGGGATGAGCGCGAAGAGCGTTACCAGGGACAAGTCGGTGATAACGGACGTCGTCACTATAACGGTAGCTGGATCATCACTCCTACGGCTGGTGGTGCAAAAGGCCGGGCTTACTGGTTGGTGATGGATGTGAGTAATCGTCCTCCTACTACTGTGGCGTCTGGTTATTACGACGACGTATTTACGAAGACAGCAAACGGTTGGAAGATTCAGAGCAGAACCCTGCATAGCGACAGTAGCCGCTAGTTTGGTT
>CAZUZW010000028.1:0-12198 GCA_964624855.1 uncultured Vicinamibacteraceae bacterium | reverse complement strand
CCGACCATGGAGTGGTGACGATGATTCAGGGGTAGTGGGAAGGAGAATGCGTAGATGATTCGCAGCGCAATATTCTTCGGTGTGTTGATTGTCATGGCGGGTGGGTCCGTGACGGCGCAGCAACGAGCCCCGAGTCCTGACGGGCATGCGGCGACTGAAATTCTTGGCAGGTATGCGGGTGCACGTGATCCTATCTATCTTGATGGTCGATGGATTGAGATTAGCTACGGTCGTCCCATCAAGCGAGGACGAGATTTGTGGGGTACGCCTGCGACCTATGGGCGTTGGCTCAAGCGTGGCGCACCGGTGTGGCGTGCTGGTGCTGATATTTCAACGTATCTGATGACACAGGTCCCGTTAGTCATCGACGGAACGACAATCGCACCTGGTGGGTACAGCATGTTTATTGAGCTTAAACCTGACGAGTGGACGTTAATTGTTTCGAATTGGCAGCCGCAACGCCAATTTGACCGAAGTGACGACACTCGGTTGTGGGGTGCTTACGGGTATACGCCGGACAAAGACATTGTTCGCGTCAAAATGGGACTGACGACTCTGCCTTACTCGGTGGACCAACTCACGTGGGCTTTTCTCGACATGTCGGATGAGGGTGGGAAGATTGCGATCATGTGGGACAGAATGTTGGCGGTCGCTCCCTTCGATGTTGGTCATGAATCAGCGACGTCTCCGTGAATGAGTTCGACGATCTGAACATATTACTGTAGGGATTCCTGATGCTGGCTAGAGTCAGGTGCTCAAAAGTTGGTCCACCTCGAGACGGAAGGAGCGTGGTGATGCCGCGACAATGCTTGATGCGATTAATGCTTGCCGGCATACTGGCATCAGTTTGGTCGACCGAGCGGCATTTATATCGATGCCACCGATACGATTTACGTGGCTGATTCGGAATCTTGGGGACCAGATAATCCTGGATGGAAGAAGGGTATTCGAATCGGTAGTGCTCGCACTGGTGAACGTCATTACTTCTTGGAAGATATAGAGTCGCGTGATTTTTGCCACAGCGGCGGCGAAGGTGTGGGGGGCGAGGCTTTTGGTAATGTATACGGGGGAGTTGTGCGCCGCCGCATGCTCGAACGGCATGAGGCTCCGACCCGCCAGCCAACTCGTGGTGCAACATAGGGACCGCGATGATTGGTAATGACTGACAGCTCTTGAAAACCAGCACTAACGATTGGTTTACTGAGGGCAGTTGACTTGAAGCAATTCACTGGTTCGGCGAATTCAACCTCGCTTGAGAGAGCGATTTACGGAAGGTTTGATACTGATGTCGAGGGTGATGGGCGTTCTAGGGGTATCGATTGTGGCATTCGTAGCCGTATGTGCTGTAGTGATACAGGCGCAAGACGATGAATACGATGGTCCAAACTACGTTGATGAGACAAACTTGGTACTCCCCGATGATTATCGTGAATGGATTTTCCTGAGTGCCGGTTTCAACATGACCTATCTAGAGGAGACGCAGGGAAATCAGGCTCCCCCTGATCTTTTTCAGAATGTGTTTGTCAATCGGTCGTCCTATCGGTATTTCATGGAAACTGGAACTTGGCCAGATCGGACGATCTTTGTTTTGGAATTGCGGCGCGCCATTTCGGATGCGTCCATTAATGCGACTGGTCGGACTCAGTCAGAGCTTTTCTTTTTGGAGGCGGAAGTAAAGGATTCCAGGTTTCCCGATGGCTGGGCATTCTTTAATTTTGGTCCCGCTGGTTCAATCAGGGATACGGTCGCGCCGCTGGAGGGTGACCAAGTCGCACCTTGTGTTAAATGTCACACTGAACATACTGCTGCTGAACGGACGTTTGTACAGTTCTATCCGACCCTCTACGAGGTCGCTAAGAGCAAGGGAACTTTGAAACCTGGTTTTTAGAACTATTGCAACGACGTTAGCGCGAACCCGAGTCGACTGCCGCGTTCCGTTCCTCAGCACGCGTGCCTGAGAGAATTCCTGCCATGCCGATGTTGCCTTCGTGGCATGCGTATTCATAAACAGCGTCATCAGACTGGGTCAGCGGTGCCATTGCGGTCCACGGTTGAGTCCAAATGGTTGGGTCAGCCACCGTAATTTCGTAATGGAGCGAGTCGGCACCCACTCGTGTGAATCGTTCGACTAGGTGTAGCTTCTCGGATGAACCGCGGTACAGACTTTTTGATGAGAAATTCTTCGTCTCGACGACTAGTGTGTCGCCTTCCCAGTGACCACGCGAATCACCATGCCACTGACGGATACTGTCGTCAATGTGTCCAGGGCCGTCCAACGGAATAATTCTGGAATCGTGGATCATTTCGCTGTGTAGGACGACGTAGTCCTTCGATTGAAAGATCTGATAGTAGCTGTTGTACCCTGCACCGAGCCCGCCGACTCTCGGCACGCTGTAGGTAATACACCGCACCTGCAGAGTGAGGTCCTCTGCACCGTCACGAACAGGATTAGCTCGTCGACTTTGTGAAGCCGATGCTTTGGCTTCCCCGTTTGGCGTGAGTGCAGGCAACTTGCCGTTACTCGGGTCGGTGATGAGAGATGTACGATTTTCAAAGTCTCGATCGACCATCCATACCGTGCTGTAGTTGCCAGATCCGCCATCTCCCGATATGTATTCGTCGACACCGCCAAGGGCCGCCTCATAAACACCATCTGCAAATGCTGCATCACCACCGTCTCCGAACAAACGTTCGGCTGTCTGCCGCAGTTC
This sequence comes from uncultured Vicinamibacteraceae bacterium, assembly GCA_964624855.1. Classification (GTDB taxonomy): domain Bacteria; phylum Acidobacteriota; class Vicinamibacteria; order Vicinamibacterales; family UBA8438; genus CAUZIB01. Next base: position 9,487 of record CAZUZW010000028.1, on the reverse strand, counting down.
GGCGAGTTCTTCGTCACTAAGAGTTGCTTTTTCTGCAAGTTCGTCTGGGCGTTCGAGAGGTGTTGCACTGTTATTGGCCCATACACCTTGGAGATCAGGTTGACCGTCAACCGTGCGCGGGAGAGTCCACCCAGAATCGTCAGATTGAGCAATTCCTGTGCTCGGTGCCGAAAATATGGCTAGGACAAGAAAATGAAAGAAAGCTGTCTGAAGCGTCTTTGGCATCCGTATTTCTCCAGTACTGCCGGCATCGCTGTTCAGCAGTGATGCCGTAGATCATGTCAAATGACTCGGTTATAGGCAATTAGATACACAATTGATATCTTGAGGGGAGGAGTAGAATGATTTGCTGGTGTAATTGGCATGTTACACATGCGGGTTTGTCTCTGTTTCAGAGAGCGACTACCTGAAGAGACAAACAAGACGTCAATAATTTCGTGAAACTAACAAGTAAGATACAAACTGGCTTCCGAGGCGACTTATCGTGACATCAATCTGCCGCAAGCGTTTTTTGGTTTTTGTTTGTACTGCTGGGGCAACGGTGGCATTTATGGTGTCCCTTAGCTCGCAGGAACAGTCATACGGGCAGGTGGTCGAACGCATTCGTGATGAAGGATTGAATCGGTCAAGAGTGATGGATTACGCGTGGTATCTGGCTGACGTGATTGGACCGAGACTCGCGGGCTCTGATGCTATGCGTGAGTCGCAAGAGTGGGCGAAGGCTGAAATGGACGCAATCGGTCTGGTCAAAACGTCGCTTGAACCATTTGGCGAACCTGTCGTGAACTGGGATGTGGAATATGTAGCGATCAGTATGCTCGAACCAGACTATCAGCCATTAATTGGATTTCCGCAGGCGTTTACTTCTGGAACTGGCGGTAGGGTGCAAGCACCTGTTGTAGTGGCAGATGTCAGGAGTCGGTCAGACTTGGATATATACCGGGGAAGTCTCAGGGATACCATTGTTCTGTCGACCCCGCCGAGGGACTACGCTCCACGATTTGAACCAGCTGCGGTTCGTCATGATGAGCAGTCACTGAAAGTCTTTGTGGAAGAGGGTATTGATCGGAACATTGCAGCACGCCGCGAAGAGGCATGGGCACGTAATCCACCTTCAATTGAAGATTTGTCCTGGCAGGAAATCGAAGAATTTTATCGAGAGGAAGGTGTGGTCGCTGTCTTGGTGGCGGCCCAAGGCGGGGATGGAACGGTGTTTGTGACCCGTCGCCGCGACCGGTCAATCGAAGCCATTAGCAACAGCCTTCCGACGTTATCGATGGCTCCTGAGCATTACGGTCGAATGTACCGGTTGGCGTCTCGCGATGTTCCAGTGACGATGCAAGTTGAAGTTCGAGTAAAGTTTCAGTCTCGTCCTGACCCTGAATATAACGTGGTCGGAGAATTACCTGGCAGTGATCTAGCTGACGAAGTGGTCATGGTCGGTGCGCATTTGGACACATGGCATCTTGGGACTGGTGCTACGGACAATGCATCGGGTGTCTCAGTTGTACTGGAGTCCCTGCGAATTTTAAAAGAGCTAGGAATTGTGCCGAGGCGAACAATTCGTGCTGCACTCTGGGGTTACGAAGAGGGAGGGCTTCACGGTTCGCGTGCCTACGTCGCGAAGCATTTCGGAAATCCATCTTCTGGCACCACTGAAGACTACGAACAGTTTTCTGTTTATTTCAATTTAGATAACGGGACGGGACAGATTCGAGGGATTCACCAACAGGGCAATTCTGCTGTCGCATCGATCTTCGACGAATGGATGCGACCGTTCCATGATCTGAAGATTCAGACACTGTCGACGTTTAGTAATCGCGGGTCGGATCAGTTGGCGTTCGACGAAGTCGGGCTGCCTGGATTTCAGTTTCTTCAAGACCGCATCGAATATCGAACCAGGACTCACCACACTAACATGGACGTCTTCGAGAAGTTACTTCCAGAAGACCTTAAGATTAATGCGGTTGTCCTAGCCGCGTTTGCCTATCAGGCTTCTCAAATGGACCAGCGGTTTCCTAGGAAACCTTTGCTGCCATAGTGCTCTCGGGTCACGTAACGTCCTTAATACTCGCTGGCGTCCATCGACACCCGGATAATCTCTTCATCGTTTCGTAACACGATGTGCCGGTTGGCAAACGCAGGGTGAGCCCAGACGACGAGTCGGTCACTGTTTCCGTGTCGTTGCCGGCGGTTGGTACCGACGCGAGCGCCCCCATATCCCGATCGAGAGGTGGGGTTGAGCAGGTGGATCCGGTCAAGCTCGGTGTAGCCCTCTGGCGTAAATTGCACAATAATCAATTCTCCGTTTTCGTTGTAAACGAAGTAGCGGTCTTCGTGTTTGGTCATGAATGCCGAACCCCAACGGTTGCGAGTAGTGAGTCCGTCACTTTCCCACAGGCGTGCTCCGGTGAGTGCATCCAATCCACGAACTTGTCCATGGCTACCAATGCCGTAGATGTAGTCACCAATAACAAGAGGTGTTGTCATTACGGAATGTAATCCAGATGATTCCTGCACCTCGACACCTCTGCTTAGTGTTCGGTTAGTAGACCCTTTCCAAAGTGCAGTGGCTTCCGGGCGGTCGGTGTTTAAGCGCATCATCATGGAACCGCTATAAAAACCAGATACAAGAAGATACGATCCGCTCTTCACTGCATCTGCTACGGTCATATTTGCCCGACCATCGAATGGTTCTTCCCAATACAGTGTGCCAGTCATGGGGTTGAGTGAGGTGAGCCCTCGTGGATGCCAGACTATCAATTGGCGCGCTCCACCCGCGTCGATCACGAGCGGTTGTGTGTATCCCATTTCGGTTTTCGATTCCAACGCCCTCCAGACTTCTGCACCAGTATGTTTGTCAAAGGCAACTACTAACGCATCAGGTTCGCCGCCGACCAGAAAAATCGCGAGATTATCTTCTATCAGCGCTGCGCTTGAGGTGCCCCAAATTGGGATGTTGGTGTCGTAATCCGTAACGCTGTCTTTTTCCCAGAGCACCTCTCCGGTGGCGGCGTCCAGACAGAAGATCATGCCAGTGGCCCCTGTGATGTAGACGCGATCGTCATCGACCGTTGGTGTCGCACGTGGTCCGGTAGCATAGGTGAACATCAACATCCGGTAGGTTGTTGGCCATTCATGCGTCCACAGGACCTCTCCGGTTTCTTCACTAAGAGCCAAAATTCTTTCCGTACCGTCCATCGTGCGACTGTCGGGATCCTCCAGGTAGTCGAGCACGAACACTCGTCCGTCGGCAACCGCGGGACCCGCGTATCCAGCGTGGATGGGTAACCGCCATTTGACGGTTAAGCCTTCAGTCGGGAACGACTGCACAATTCCTGTTTCCGTCCAGATTCCGAGACGTTCTTCACCGCGCCATTGTGGCCAATCTTTAGCTGAGAGCGTGGTCAGTCCGATGCCACTTATGATCACCGCTACACAGATAACTGTCTGCTTTAGTTGGTACGTTCGTCTTCGTGCAACTCCGCACATGAGTCGTTCCTTTCGGTGCTTGTGGTCATCCGATTCGTCAAGTGCCTTGGTTCTGCCGGACCATAACGTCGGCGCAGATTGTCGTCAAGCCTGTAGGATTATTAGTCGTATGGCTAAATACACTCTTTCGAGAAAACACGCAGATAAGTTCAGACTTTACGAATTGTCCGTTCAAGACCCGACATTTGAGGTTGATTTTGCCGTTAGGCAGTATCGACAGCGTCGACGTCGACGTCCCTTAGTGTTGCGCGAGGATTTTTGCGGCACTGCTTCGAATTCGTGTCAATGGGTAAAAGAACATCGTGATGCGCGGGCGATCGCTCTTGACCTTGACGATGAGACTCTGAATTGGGCCCGAGTTCACAACGTGGATCCGCTCGGCGACATGAAACACCGTGTCGACCTGAGAATTCAGGACGTACGGACGGCAACCCGTCCAAAGGCTGATGTGGTTCAAGCTTTTAATTTTTCGTCCTATTTGTTCCATCCGTTACCCGAATTGCTTCGCTACTTTCGGTATGTTCGGCGCAGTTTGGCACCAGGTGGGATCTTCATGGTTGATGGCTACGGAGGTTGGGAGAGTCAACAGGTCTTACAAGAAGAGCGAAGTGTAGAAAGTTCAACTGGAACTTTTGGATATATATGGGACCAAGCGGATTTCAACCCGATCGATAATCTTGCCCTCTGCCATATCCACTTTGAATTTAAGAACCGGAAAAGATGGAAGCGGGCATTTACTTATCACTGGCGAATTTATACTCCCGTTGAAATCTGTGATGCACTCAGAGCGACGGGATTTCAAAATATAAAGGTGTTTTGGGATTTTGAAGACACCGAAGACGCCAGCGAATTTAGAGCGGCCAAACGGGTTGAGAACTGTCCTGGGTGGATTTTTTACGTGATTGCTGACGGTTCCTCCTAAGCGATGGCCAGACTTTTAGTAGTGGCACTATCAGGGCTTACTCCCGTAGGATGGCGCTGTCTCGCCGTGGGTGTCAGTACCTAGGTACTCACCGTTGGTTGCGACTTTCAGAGAGGGAGTCTTTGAGAACGCTAAGTCTCTATGCGGTCGTGAGTGTCGCTGTCGTCTCGTTGGCATTTACCGGGACTTCGGCACAGGTGCCTGAACGTGAGACCGTAGGTGGAGCAGCCGTACTTCCCAGCACCATACCCATTTTCCCACTTGAAGATGTTGTCTTATTTCCTGATAGCTCGAGGCCACTGCACATCTTTGAACCTCGATATAGAGATATGGTGGCGGATGCTTTGGCGGGAGACGGCATTATCGGTATGGTTTTGCTTCAGCCTGGTTACGAAGCTGACTATGAGGGTCGGCCACCGGTCTATGAGATTGGGTGTGCCGGTCTGATTACAGATGCTGAAGAACTTCCCGACGGGCGGTATTTGATTGTCCTGGAGGGCTTGGTGAAGTTTCGCGTCATTGAAGAACACCATAGTCGGTCATATCGTTTTGCCGAAGTCGAGTCGATGCCAGAATTGATCGACGACGACCTGCGTCTGGTTCTTTCGAGTCGCCGCGCACAACTTGCCGAAATGCTGTCAACCGTTTCACGGGGGGCATCACTTTTTCCGGAGTCTTTGTCAGACACCGAATTTGTCGATACGCTCGCTCAGGGTTTACAGCTTGATCCAGCTGAACGCCAGATGCTCTTGGAGAGGGAGAACCAGGTTGAACGCGCCGAAGTGCTGATGGAGATTCTGTCTCAGCAGTTGGCTGTGCCCCTGTAAGTCAGGTGTGACGAATAGGAGAAGTGATGCGTTGTAGGAAAACCACTACGCTTTTGAGTTTGATAACGACTGTTTGTTTTCTAACAACAATTGATGCGCAGGCGCCTATTGATAGACACAGAACGCCGTGGGGTACTCCGGATCTTCAAGGAGTGTGGGATTACCGCACGTTGACTCCACTAGAACGTCCGAATGAATTTGAAGGTCGGACGTCACTTTCTTCCGAAGAACTTGCAGCGTTTACAGCACGTACCTTGGAGCGCCGCAATAACGACCAACGACGAGAAGGAGAGGCCGATGTTCGTGGTGCCTACAATGATTTCTGGTTAGATTATGGGTCGCAGGCGGCGACAACAGGACAGACTTCCCTGATTGTGGCGCCCTCTGACGGGAAGATTCCAGAGTTGACAGAATTAGGTGAGAGACGATTTGCAGAGATTCAGGCTCGTAGACAGCGCGGCGCGTGGGGGCCTGAAGACCGTAACGTTGCCGAACGATGCCTACTTGGATTTAATGCCGGACCGCCGCTCAATCCAAGTGTCTATAACAACAACTTTCAACTGTTTCAGACGAAAGATTACGTTGTACTACTAATCGAAATGGTACACGACGCGCGGATTATTCCCATTGTCGACCGGCCGCATCTACCAGGGCATATACGGCAGTGGAAGGGCGACTCTGTGGGACGGTGGGATGGCGTCACATTGGTGGTCGACACCGTGAACCTGACCGGCAAGACTAGTTTCCGAGGTAGTGGTCAGAACATGCACTTGGTGGAGCGATTTACGCGGGTTGATGAGGACACGTTGTTGTACGAGTACACCATTCACGATCCGGAATCATTCACTCAGGATTGGACGGTGTCAGTGTCGACAAAGAAAAACAGTTCCCCAATTTACGAGTATGCATGCCACGAGGGGAATTATGGGATGACTAATTTGTTGGCTGGTGCCAGAAACTTGGAGCGGGAACAGGCTGACCGTGACTAGGCAAGACTGACCCCATTGTATTTTTCTGTTAGGGTTTTGTTGGACACGGTGGCGATGTTGTGTGGGTCCTGTATGAGAAACATAGTTTTATTCCTTACTCTTGCTGCCCACTATAGTGTCATGGCGCTAGGGCTACACGCCCAGGAATTGTCGACTCCTTCTCCAGCAGAAACGGGTGCTCGGGTTCATACTGAGGCCAGGCTAGAGGCGGACCGACAGGCCCTACAGCGTTATCGACCGCATTATCTTTTCTGGCAACATATTTTTTCCATTCCGGATGGCCGAATCATCTACGGCAGTGCGAAGGACGGGCGTTTATTGGCTAATTTTCCAACTAGAGGCAATTGGGCACGTGATGTTGTTTGGGAGGAGCCGGCGCTGTCGACAGCTCTTACAGGTGTGAGACTTCCGTCTCGGCTCAGTCAACGTCGAGATGAGGTTGAGCAAGTTTTTGAGGCGGCAACTGGTCCGGTAGTCCACAACCCAACTCGTGGACGGTTTCTTTCGCCACATGCTGAGCGTTACGGGAGCTTCTTGAGCGAGTGGAGTGAGATCTATGAACGGTTTGGTGTTCCGGCTGAGATTGGATTGGCGCAAGCCATCATTGAATCAGGCCTGAACGGTCGAGCTCGTTCCTCAGCTCGAGCTCTTGGGTTTTGTCAGTGGTTGCCTCGCAATTGGGATTTTTTGAATCGTCTGGCACCTTACGTTATTGAGGGCTACAACCAGACCACACAAGCGCCGTATTGTGCTGCGTATCTGAGTGTTCTCGCTACGATGTATGGCAGTTTTATCCCGGCGTTGTCGGAGCATCATGCAGGTGGCGTAAATGTCGGGAGGACGGTAATCAATGGGGAACGACTCGGTGGCGAGAACACGCGGGAACAATACTTTCTCGGCTCTGATTTCGCCCGAGAATTGAGAGGGATCGCGTTACGTCGATATCGTCAACTCTATCGAACCTACGGTCGCCGGTCGGCGCTTTATGCAGAGATGGTATTTGGCAACGCTTTCAACGTGAAGCAGCTGAGATCACAGATGTCCCAGTCATCCGTTTACGCGATGCGCGCCCCACGCAACATCGGGCTCGCGGAGGTAACGCGAGTGACCGGGCTGTCATCGGATGAGGTCAAGCGTTTTAACCCAGCATTGGTTCGCCAAGTTCCGTCAGGCGCCAACCTTTATCTGCCTGACTACATACCAGAGTTCGGTCGCGATGTCTCGTTTTGGCACCATCCAGTTGACCCGACTTATGCTGCTGTACTTGACGACTTTGTGCGTCTCGATGCATCAGTCGAAGACTGGCACCGGGAATCATTCGAATCTACCCTGAGAGAGTTTCAAGAACGATTTGAAGTGACTGGGACTGAAGAAGGTACGGTGATGGCTACGATCTTGGCCTATGTGATTAGTGACCTTCACACGAGTCGGCGTGGGGCGATTCTTGAGGAATTTCGTAATAGTGATCGTATTCAGCGCCTCTTTGACCGGGGGTTAAGTGAATTGAATGCGGTCGGGAGGGTGAAAGAACTCCAACGTTTGGTCGGCGTCGACGTTGATGGTGTGTGCGGGCCGAGAACCCGTGCCGCAATCAATGCACATGATCCCAACTTACTGGCCACGGTTTCAGCGTGCCAACGGTAGTTGGTAGGCTGTATCTGAATTCTGACAACTAAACAAGGATGGTTAAATTGATGAGGAAAATCTTCGTCAGTTTTGTCGTGCTACTACTGGTGTCTCCCATTTGGGCTCAGGATTCCAGGGAGTCGTGGCCTTCCTATGGGACCGACAATGGTGAATGGATGAGTTACGCAGGTGACATTGGTGGCTCAAAATATTCGCCGCTTGATCAGATTGACGCGACGAATTTCAGCGATCTTCAAATCGCATGGCAATGGGATCTTGTCGATCGAATGGTGAGTCGTACCACCACGAGTGGGGGTGAATGGCGTGCACCATTGGAGGTCATCGTTGCTGACCTCGTTGCGGACACTCCCAACCTCTATCGGACTTCACATGCTCCTAGGTATACCGGGTTCCAGGCGACACCACTTATGGTCGGAGAAGTGTTGTATTTCAATACCCCACTGTCTCAAGGAGTGGCTGTCGATGCTGTTACGGGTGAGACCCGTTGGGTGGTGAATCCGAAGAGCTATGAAGAGGGCACGACATCGATGACCGGAACATTTCGGCAGCGGGGCGTTGCCTACTGGACTGATGGCGAGAACGATGAACGAATCTTTTGGGGTACAGGAAACGGCTACTTGATGTGTGCTGATGCGCGCACGGGAATTCCCTGTGCGGACTTTGGCGAACAGGGTTCGGTTGATGCGATGGTGGATCTTCCCAGAGCCGAAAGAGAAGACCGTGACTACCTTAATGCCATGCTTTATTCGATACACTCACCGCCCATTGTTGTCCGCAACAAGGTGATCCATGGATCGCAAATAGCCGACCGGCGGATCACCAAAGAAGCCATCCCGGGTTGGGTGCGGGCGTGGGATGTGCGGACGGGTGAGCACTCGTGGGATTTTCATACGGTGCCGGCCAGTGCGGATGAGTATGGTGTTGACACCTGGCTCAACGATTCATGGCGTTACTCTGGAAATGCCAATGTGTGGTCGATGCTCGCCGGGGATAGTGAATTAGGTCACGTTTACCTGCCGACAGGTACTACGACGAATGATTTTTATGGCGGTGATCGTCTTGGCGACAATTTGTTTTCAGAGACGTTGATTGCCGTAGATGTCGAAACCGGAGAGCGAGTTTGGCACTTTCAAGCAGTACATCACGGGTTATGGGACTACGATTTTCCCACCCACCCAAATCTTGTTGATATCACAGTTGATGGACGGGCGATTAAGGCTATCGCGCAAGTCAGCAAACAGGGATTTGTTTATACCTTTGATCGCGTGCCGGGGGAGCCGGTGTGGCCGATAGAGGAACGGCCGGGGCCGCAGGAGACCAATTTACCAGGTGAAGTTCCGTCGCTGACGCAGCCGTTTCCGACTAAGCCCGCGCCGTTCGATTATCAGGGCATCACACTTGATGATTTAGTGGATTTCACGCCTCGGGGGCGGCAAATGGCGGTGGATGCTGTCGACGGGTACAGGTTGGGTCCTCTGTTTACCCCGCCAACGCGGCCGGTCGAAGGCGGTGTCCAGGGTACGTTGATGCGTCCACCAGATAACGGTGCTGCAGGTTGGGCAGGGGCGGCGCTCGATCCGGTGACGGGTATGCTATATGTTCCTTCCCGG
>CAZUZW010000027.1:0-30796 GCA_964624855.1 uncultured Vicinamibacteraceae bacterium | reverse complement strand
ATCCTTGCGGGTGGCCACCACGGTCCCAACAACTTTAGCTAGAATCATGAAGCGACACGATAGGTAAACATAATCCCCTATGTTACGGCGACTAGGTTAGCCCTTCGTACCAGATTTGCCAATTGGAAGTGTGTCTTCGAGGTTGGCATGCGGTCGCGGAATAACATGCACAGACACGAGTTCGCCAACCCGTCGGGCTGCCGCTGCACCAGCGTCGGTTGCAGCTTTGACGGCCGCAACGTCTCCTCGAACGATAGCGGTGACGTGCGCGGACCCAATCTTCTCCCAGCCCACAAGGGTTACCTTAGCTGCCTTAACCATGGCATCCGCCGCTTCAATCATCGCGACAAACCCCTTAGTTTCTATCATTCCCAACGCCTCGCCCATGTTATCCCCTCTCTAACGGACCCTCATTCTTAGGGCGTCAGATCCTAACGTAACTGTTTCACCGCATCTTCTATCAACGTCGAAAGCTCACGGTATGTTAATCGAATTTCACCGTCTTTACCTAGCGTCTCTAGATCAGATGAAGGCTTCGTCTCTTTGACCAAACGCCCGTTTGTCGATGACGGCGCCTGAAGAACCTGACAGGTCACATCATTCGTATCCTCTGAAGAAACATCGGCAATTTCAGGATCACCATCTGCACAGATTGGTGCCGGTGATGAAATACCATACATGCCCCTCAGGTCTTGCAGCCGCATTACCTCGTCACGTGACAACATTCGTTCGCCACCAAGAAGCCGCGCCGCCAGACTAATACGTGCAAAATGTTCAATTGTCTCCATCTTGTAATATGCCGCAAACAATTCACCTGCAATTGTCAGGGCCCCGTGATTCGCCAGTAGTAGCCCATCATGGGCTTTTATATATTTACTCACCGCATCGGCAAGTTCTGGGGTTGAAGGTGTTCCGTAATCAGCGATTGGGATGCTGCCTAATGTCGTGACTACCTCTGCCAAAACTGCACGGTCAAGTGGTATGCCTGCCACCGCAAATCCGGTCGACACTGGAGGATGTGCATGTACAACCGCCGTTATTTCAGGTCGGTTTTGATAAACCGCCAGATGCATCGGAAGTTCAGATGACGGATTACGATCACCGGAAATCTTTTGGCCCCTCAGATCAGTCATTACGATCATATCGGGAGACATGAATCCCTTTGATACACCTTTCGGCGTAGTAAGAAGGCGGTCCTCAGACAAACGAACACTGATGTTCCCGTCATTCGAAGCCACATAAGCGCGACTATGGAGACGACGACCTACTTCAACAATGTCGGAACGAATTTGCTCTTCCTGGCGCATAACTTTCCACTAACCACTTTGGTGAAACTTACGCTTACACGTTTCGGAACAAAAATAGTGCACTATGCCGCCGGTGCGAATCGAAACAGCGTGAGAGCGCTCAATATACGTGCCACAAATTGGGTCCTTGACGAGCGGAACACCGTCTGGCCGATTCGTTCGATTGGCTCCTTTTGACCTAGAACTACTAGCACCTACCAATAGCCCCTTCACGAAACTAACAATAGCTCGAAGAACTAGCGCCAACAGCAGGAAACGGATGACCCATGCCAACAAAATGTTCATGCCCCGCTCTATTTCTGGTCTCGCCTTACGGACGAACGTTGTCTACTCGTCAACGTAAATCCGGCTGCCCCCCAGAACCGACAGCACCCATGTCATCAATACTTGCTTGGAGACGACTCAAAGCCTCTCGGGCAGCCTCAGCTTCAGGTCCATCGGGTGCCACTTCAAGAACCCTCTGCCAAGCTGCAGAGGCACCGTCAAGGTCTTCTAGACCGAAAGCCTTCACAACGCCTAGGCTCACCAGCGTCTGCGCATGATCTGGCTCTATCTCAAGCGACCGTTCCAACTGTTCGACAGCTCGCTCAAGTGAACCTACGTAATAATAGCTAATACCCAGGTTGGTACTAGCCTGCACGTCTTCTGGCATCAATCCAACTACTTCCTCATACCAAGGAATTGCCTGTTCAAAACTGTGCGAGTCAAAATACATAGCCGCCAGCAAAATCCGAGACTCTACATCCTGATCGTCGGCTTCGGCTGTCGCTATCAACGCAGCCACCCGATCCTGATCTAGCGCGGGCGCTGCTGTGCCGGCTGGTGATGCCTCTAGCGGCGTAGCACCTGAAGCCGTCGGTGCGCTGGGCCTCTCAACCCAAATGATCCAACCCATAATCAACATGGAGAAGGACAGAGCAAAACCCAACACTACTGATTCCCGATTCATAACGTCAAAACGTTCCTTCTCACGATGATAGCGCGACGGAAATCCAATCGCTATATCCCCACACTTACGAGGGCAGATTGTTCAACTGCGGCGCAGTAGGTCGACCATCTCCATGACCGCGCGTTCCATACCAACCAATACCGCTCTCGCCACAATACTATGGCCGATATTGAGCTCGACTATCTCATCAATTTCAACAATTGGGTCAACGTTGAGGTATGTAAGCCCATGTCCAGCCAGAACATCAAGTCCCTCCCTTGTCGCGGCCGTAGCCGTTTGTACAACACGCCTGAGTTCTTCGCGCCGTTCGCTACCATGGGCATCAGCATACGGCCCAGTATTAATCTCAACGGCAGTCGCACCAACCGACTTGGAGTGCTTTACCTGAGATTCTTCTGGATCGACAAAAATCGCAACCTTGACACCTTGTTTCTGAAGTCGATTGACTGCCTTCTTGATCAAACTAGCGTGACGACCTACATCAAGCCCGCCGGTCGTAGTCAGCTCATTTGGTTTTTCAGGAACTAGCGTCACGGAATTAGGTTTTACGTTTGCAGCAATCTCAATCATCTCAGCAGACGTAGCCATCTCGACATTGAGACGCGTGGCAACCACTTGCTGAAGTAACGTCACATCACGCTGTTGAATGTGGCGACGGTCAGCGCGGAGATGCACAGTTATGCCATCAGCACCTCCAAGTTCAGCGAGTACAGCCGCAGATACTGGTTCCGGTTCTCGGGTCTTTCTCGCCTCCCTAACCGTTGCTACATGATCGATGTTGACCCCTAGTCGCATCACCGTTTCCCCACACCATTCAAACTCACGTTCCTAACTGTTTTCGAGCACTTTTCGCAATTTTATCAGCGAGTTCTTCAACGACTGCCACATTGGGTCCCTCAACCATGATTCGCAGCAGAGGTTCAGTCCCTGAATAACGTACTAATACACGGCCATTGGCACCGAGCTTCTCTTCCGCTGCTTTAATGCTCTCTATAATCTCGAACTCGCTCTGAAGTCTTGGCTTGGACCGAACCTCTACGTTCAAAAGTACCTGCGGAGACACCTCAAGACCGGTGCTTAGCTTAGAAAGACTACAGCGCTTTGCAAACATGGCATTAAGCACAGACAACGTCGTCAGAAGTCCATCTCCAGTTGAAAGCAAGTCCGAAAAAATGACATGCCCCGATTGTTCGCCACCCAATATCGAGCCTCGCTGTAGCATCATGTTAAACACCTCACGGTCGCCAACCGGACACCGATGCACCACGATACCAAACCTTCTAAGTGCTATCTCCAATCCGATATTACTCATTACTGTAGCTACGACAGAATTTCCCGGTAGTGCCCCTATCGAAGCTAAATGTGTCGCACAGATGAACAAGATTCCGTCTCCATCAAGCAAAACGCCATTCTGATCTACAAGAATCGCTCGATCTCCATCCCCGTCTAATGCCACTCCCAAATCGCAACCTTGCAAGCGAACCAATTGCTGAAGCTGCTCCGGGGAAGTAGAGCCACACATCTCGTTAATGTTTTGCCCATCAGGTTCTGCGTTGAGAACGAAGACCTCAAAGCCAAGCTCGCGGAATAAACGCGGGGCTACTATGCTAGTTGCACCGTTGGCGCAATCAATTGCGATGCGAGTTGAATGCATTCGGTCCACGCTGTTTAGAGTTTTACGAGCATGGACTAAATAAGAATCCATCAAGTCCAAGGTCTCGAGTTTCCCGTGCGGGGTGACAGAAGGCACCGGCAACGGTTCTTGAACAAGTCTGGACAGTTTTGTTTCAAATTCAAGGGAGGCTTTGATCCCGTCACGGGTCAGAATCTTTATGCCATTGTCCGGAAAAGGATTATGGGAAGCCGAAATTACAAACGCGCCATCGAACCCCTCAGCACTTACGAGAAAAGCGGCTGCCGGAGTTGGCATTACACCGATACTGACAAGAACGCCCCCCGCCGACGCCACACCAGTGGCCAGATGCTGCTCAATCCAGTGTCCTGATTCGCGTGTATCTCGAGCAACCAAGAGTTTCGGCCGATCTGAATTGATACTCCGTACGGTCGCCGCTCCTAAACGAGCAATCGTTTCTCGGTCAAGAGGATACTGACGAGGCGTTCCTCGCACACCATCTGTGCCAAAAATCGAGGTAGGCATTAATTAATTAAATAAATTGCCGCCAGTGGTTATCAGCGAAGATTAACTTGAATGGACGGTGGGTCAATCTGAGTGATGCGAACATCGTCACTCGATTCGACTGTCACCGGAAGATTGTAGCGACCAGGTGACAGGCCAGCAAGGTCCACATGGGCTCGTACTGCGTCACCTTCAATCGAACTGGATGACCCACGTACTCGCACACCGATAACATCAGGCGGATCGCCGCTAATCTGAGACCCCACTGGCACGTTTTCGAACTCAAGGGGAATATCAAGTCCACGTTCGACTACCGGTTCGCCGGTCACCGAAACCCAAAGGAGAAACGCCAAGCAAACCGATGCCGCCTTGAGCCACAAGTCGCGAAACAAACCAGAAGTCATTACGGTTCCATCCCCCCACGATCAGCCACTGTCGACGGAACATTAAGCATCAACGCTTCCAATCGAAAGCGCAGCTGTTCCAATTCAAGATCGTGTTCAATTTGACCATTCAGGGCAAGAGCTAGTTGACCAGTTTCTTCTGACACGACCACTGCAACAGCATCGCATTCTTCAGTAAGCCCGATGGCCGCCCTATGGCGAGAACCTAAACCCTTCCGAAGACGAGGGTTCACTGTCAACGGAAGGAAACATGCTGCAGCAGCAATCCTGTTTTCTTGGATTATTACCGCTCCGTCATGGAGTGGCGAGTCTGCCTGAAAAACGCTTAACAGAAGGTCATAAGTCACCTTCGAATCCAGTGGAATGCCACTTTCAACATAGTTTCGAAGACCAACAGAGCGCTCGACAACTAGCAATGCACCGACACGGCGTGATGCGAGCATGCCCGAAGCCACGACCACCTCCTCAAGTGTTTCGTCGTTCGTGGTTGGACCAGTAAGATATCTGAAAAAAGGAGCTCTACCCAGCGCCGATAAAGCCCGTCGAATATCTGTTTGAAAGAGTACGATGGTCGCAAATACGATGTAGCCGAACATGTCTCTGACCAACCAGTTAACCGTCGGTAATGGGGCATAATCAGACACGTAATAAAGACCCACGACAAAGAGCACACCCAAAACCATCTGCATGGCCCTAGTGCGTCTGATTAGTTTTAGGAACTCATAAATAAGGAACGCAACGATGGCTATATCCAAAACCTCAAGCCATCCGACGCTGCCCTCAGGCCATCTCGTAGCGAAATAGTCGGCCATAAGTTCCCCTATCGAGTAGTCGATGCTCTCAACTTGTCGGCCACCCGGATAACCTGCGACATCTCACGAACGCCATGTACCCGGACAATGTGAGCTCCGAGCAACACCGCCGTGGTTACAGCTGCCGCGGTTCCCCATTCACGTTTCTCTGGTGGAACTTCCCCCAACACATTTTTAAGAAATGACTTGCGAGATGGCCCGACAAGAGTCGGTAGACCTAAACCAGCCAAGTCTGGCAGGTTAGCAAGAGCTGAAAATGTATGAAGAGCTTCCTTCGCAAATCCCAACCCTGGATCGACAACGATTTGATCTCGCGAAATCCCAGCGGCAGTTGCGCGCTCGACAGCAGCTGATAGCTCATTTCGGATTTCTGTCGAAACATCTGAGTAGCGTGCCTCTCGATACATATCGCTAGACTGTCCCCGATTGTGCATTAGAACAATTGGGACGTCAGCCTCCGCTACTACTCTTGCGAGACCTGAATCATATCCCAAGGAAGAAATGTCATTAACAATCGAAACCCCATTGTCAAGAACACACCGGGCCACCTCAGCTTTATACGTATCGACAGAAATTGGAACTGATACGTTGGAAACTAAGCGAGTAACTACCGGTAATAAACGGTTTAATTCTTCTTTAGCCGTCAACGGCGTAGCCCCAGGCCTAGTCGATTCACCGCCGATATCGATGATGTCGGCTCCATCGGACTCAAGGTGTAAGGCACCGGCGAGCGCTCGTTCCGGATCGAGGTAGACTCCCCCATCAGCAAACGAATCCGGCGTCACATTCAGAATGCCCATGACGAGAGTCCGATCGCCCAGTTTAAGAACTCTCCCACTTGGAAGCCGAAGCGAGTACAGTCGTCTACCCGAGATCATTGACGAGTTACGAATTCACCCAAACTACCGGCTGGACGGTAGGATGAAAAGGGGTTTCCAATCAGTAGAGCTTAAACTACTCCTGAGGTACAGCTTTATCGAGTGACGGCACAGAAGACACAATCTGGCTGCCTTCATCCTCGTGTTGATCGGCGTGCCCGTCAGGTGGAGTCTGAGACGAATCATTCGGCGATACAGGCTCGGTAAGCTGTTCACCACGTGCAATCCGCATGACTTGGTCAGCATCAAGAACCTCACGGATCAACAATTCCTCGGCAATGTGATCAAGTTCGCTCCGATGTTTCTCAAGAGCCTCCCGGGCTCGATCGTAGTTCCTTGTGACAATTCCATTGATTTCCTGATCAATCTGAGTTGCCGTTTCCGCACTGTAGTCAGACTGTTGTGAGAAATCCCGACCGAGAAAAATTTGCTCTTCCTTCTTCCCAAATGTCAGAGGCCCTAGCTTCTTACTCATACCCCACTCACAAACCATCTTGCGACTAAGGTCCGTTGCACGGTCTAAATCGTTACCAGCGCCCGTCGTAATGTCATCCTGTGTTAACTCCTCTGCAATCCGGCCGCCAAGTAAGATCGCAATTTGATCATCAAGATAATCGCGCGAGTAGTTGTGCTTATCGTCCGTCGGCAATTGCTGAGTCACCCCCAAAGCCATACCACGTGGAATAATGGTTACCTTGTGAATCGGGTCAGCATGCGGCAATAGCACTGTCAGAAGCGCGTGTCCTGCCTCATGAACTGCGGTAACCTTCTTCTCCTCATCACTAATGATCATCGATCGTCGTTCCGAGCCCATAAGAACCTTATCTTTGGCGAACTCAAAGTCATACATCCGAACGACCTTCTGGTTGTAACGGGCTGCGTTCAACGCAGCCTCGTTAACCAAATTGGCGAGATCAGCACCAGAAAATCCAGAGGTCCCTCTGGCAAGAACATGCGCATCTACATCATCTGAGAGTGGAATTTTTCGTGTATGAACGCCAAGAATCCCTTCACGGCCCTTAACGTCAGGACGATTGACAACAATACGTCGGTCAAATCTCCCTGGCCTCAGCAATGCCGGATCAAGTACATCAGGACGATTGGTAGCAGCAACTAAAATAACGCCTTCGTTTGATTCAAACCCGTCCATTTCAACCAACAATTGGTTAAGGGTTTGTTCGCGCTCGTCGTGCCCACCCCCCAGTCCGGCACCACGATGGCGTCCTACTGCATCAATTTCATCTATAAAAACGATGCACGGGGCATTCTTCTTACCTTGCTCAAACAAATCTCGAACACGGGATGCTCCAACTCCCACAAACATTTCTACAAAATCAGATCCGCTGATAGAAAAGAATGGAACATTGGCCTCTCCGGCCACGGCTCTGGCAAGTAAGGTTTTACCAGTTCCGGGCGGCCCCATTAACAAAACACCCTTTGGTATTCGACCACCAAGTTTTTGAAACTTCTGTGGTTCTTTAAGAAATTCAATAATCTCCTGCAGTTCCTCTTTCGGTTCATCTACTCCTGCTACATCTTTGAACGTAACCTTCTTCTGGGTATTGTTCGAGAGCTTCGCTCGACTCTTGCCGAATGACAGCGCCTTGTTGCCACCACTTTGTACTTGGCGCATAAAAAAGATCCAGAAACCAATGATGAGCAAAATCGGCGCCCAAGAGTAAAGCAACGTCGCCCACGGACTAGTTGTAGCCTCTCTGGCTGTTACCGCCACATCGCGTTCTACGAGACGATTGACAAGACCTTCGTACTGGGGTGGAGCATAAGTACGGAACCTATTACCACCAGCCACTGAACCGGTAATTTCGTTTCCGGAGAGTTCCACACTCTGGACTTCACCAGCATCCACTTGGCGCAAAAAGTCACTAAAGGTCATCGAGTCGTCTGGAGACTGAAACTGGGTGGAAACATTCCAGATCAGAACCACAACAACCACCAAGACCATCCAGAAAACGAGACTTCGCAGGGTCGAATTCACCCAGCTCCTCCTATGTGTTTATCTAGCTGCTTCACTCTCAAGAGTAGCATGCCTTCGGTATTTGAGGTGATCCGAAAATCGTCCGATACCGAATGACCGACCACCCATATGATTCCGTGTCTCTCGTCCGCAACAATTGGCACCTTCTGACGAACCAACCTATCCGTTTTTCGATCAACGAAAAGATCCTGTATCTTTTTCCGACCACCTAGGCCCAAGGGCCGAAAAACGTCCCCAGGAAGCCAACTTCTAACGATCAACGGGTCAGAGAGAGTAGCCGCGGACACATACACGGCGTCTGATTGCGCTGACATCCCTTCAGGCTGAGGATTCTCCTGGACGTGCTCAGCAGAAACTACCATGTCAATCTCTGGGATCTCAACCTCCCCAGGAATACAAAGTGGATAGTTAAATCCTTTCTCATCGATTGGCAGCGTCCTGGAAACACTAGGAGGACAAATTCTTACCACTTTCTTGCCAAACTTCACCCGACAGCCTGGAAAGTCAATCTCGTGGTCTACTTCGTTCTCAGCAAGCATCGTCAAGAACCGTTCAACGTGATCAAAGCCCACAAAACCGTGCGACGCTTGTTCCAGCGCATGCTTAATTATCCGGCGGGACAAAGCTAAGGGTTGTCCCATCAACTTCTGGCGCGCTAGCACAATAGACTCACCTTCATAAGAAGTGACCAGAGCCGCCGCCGCATTCGCTTGATTCTCAAGCCAGCTGGCATCGTGCCTAGCAATCTTTACCTCGCGAATAAGCGTGTCGACAATCCCAGGGGAAAATCGGCGCTCCAAGAATGGGATCAACTCATGGCGAATTCGGTTCCGAGTCACCGCCACATCTTGATTCGTTTCGTCTTCTCTAAAATCTTGTCCCTTAGCTTCCAAGTATTGTCGCAGCTCAATTTTTGAAACTTCCAATAGAGGCCGAACTACGTTATTCATCCGAGGATGGATTCCTGAAAATCCAAAGGGGCCTGCACCCCGTATGAGACGCATAAGGTAAGTTTCAGCTTGGTCGTCTCGGGTATGTGCAGTAGCGATGCAATCGGCACCCAATGTAGCCATGACATTCTTGAAGAATTCATGCCGAACCACATGACCGGCCTCTTCAATTGAAATCTGGTCTCCTGCTGCTCGTCCCCTCACATCGGCTTGTTCCACAACGCAGGGCAAAGCCAGACGACCTGCGAAATTGCGACAAAACTCCTCATCTTCGTCAGCTGTATTGCGAAGTTGATGGTTCATATGTGCAACGCCAGCCACCTCAAATGACATGGTCTTAGCAAGCTCAGACAAAAGCAACGTCAATGCAACAGAATCAGAACCACCCGACAACGCTATCGCCACACGACTGTCATCGGTTATCAGTGATTCCCGCCTAATTACGCCGAGAACCCGGTCATGAAGAGTCATACTGTACCGAAGGAGAAATGGTGCCGGTGCAGGGACTTGAACCCCGGACCTAGCGGATATGAGCCGCTCGCTCTAACCAGCTGAGCTACACCGGCAAAAATTAATTCGCGTAAGGTTTGATTATAACTTGCCACTACGTGATGAGCATCGCATCACCATAACTGTAGAATCGGTATCGGTTGGCAACTGCCTCAGCATAGGCCTTCAAAAGCAGTTCCCGGTCCGCAAAAGTAGCAGCCAAAACCAAAAGCGACGACTGGGGCAAGTGGAAATTTGTAACTAGTGCCCCGACGACAAGAAATTTGAACCCAGGTTGAATATAAAGCTCTGTAGTACCCGATGCCGACGCTAAACGGCCACCTTCGATCTGCGCCACACTTTCCAGAACGCGAGTAGTCGTGGTCCCAACCGCTACAATTCGTCGTCCCTCATTGAGCGCTGAATTTATTTTCGCCGCCGCTGACGCAGTCACTTCGAACCATTCCGACGCAACACGATGGCCTTGAACGTTTTCCGCCCGAATCGGCTCAAAGGTTCCGTAGCCAACATGCAGAGTTACCTCTGTTTTGTCGATACCAGCCGACGCAAGGTCTGCCATTAACTCCGTCGTAAAGTGCAGACCTGCAGTCGGAGCCGCAATTGAGCCACGGACCTTTGCAAAAATCGTTTGATACCGTTCGCGGTCAGAATCGACCGGAGAACGCTTGATATAGGGAGGCAACGGCGTCTTCCCGATTCGATCGATGACAGTATTAAGGTCATATAATCCATTGGCCTGAAGGGCAACCGTTCGACGTCCATGGCGATGCTGTTCCAATACTTGCAGTTCCAATTCGGCATCCCCGTCACCGAAAATCGCGCATTCTCCGACTTTCATCTTCTGACCTGGACGAATCAACACATCCCACCGACCGTCATCAAATCGGGCAAGTAGTAAACATTCGACACGACCACCACTAGGATCGCGACGACCGAAGATTCGAGCAGGAAAGACCTTGGAATTGTTTACAACTAACAGATCACCAGACCGCAGCAATGAAGGAAGATCGCTGACCCAGCCGTGGGTTCGCTTGCCTGTATTTCGATCGAGGTGCAAAAGGCGGGACTTACTACGTGACTGTAACGCCTCTTGTGCAATTAGCTCGACCGGTAATTCAAAATCTATTTCGTTGAGCGCCGTGAAATTCAAGACCGGAGAATACAGAAGGCTGGGCCCAGAAGGAAAGACGTTGTCAGCATCGTCAAAATAAAAGGCGTAATACCACTAATGTCTCAATATGCCCATCGAAGAAGCACTGCTCCTACGGTGAAACCTGCCCCAACTGATGTCAGAAGTACCAGCCCGCCCTTCTTTAGACGTCCAGACGAAATGGCATCTGCAAGCGCCAATGGTATGGTCGCCGCCGTCGTGTTCCCAAACTCTTCAATGTTAATTACGATCTTGTTTCGGTCAAGTCCGAGACGATCTGCGGCGCCTTCGATGATACGACGGTTAGCTTGGTGTGACACAAAGAGATCAACATCATCAGGAGTGATACTATTCTTCGTAAGTATCCGACCACAGATTTCCTCTGTCTTTCGCACGGCAAACTTGAATACGGCAGCTCCATCCTGGTGAACATAGTGCAACCGTTGTTCAACCGTCTCGTGTGATGCAGGACGCAAGCTACCACCAGCCGGCATCCGAAGAGCAGGCCCTCCATGACCATCAACTTCGTGTTCAAAATCCAAAATTCCAAATTGCTCCTGTGTCGCTGGCGAGACAACGGCCGCACCAGCGCCGTCACCAAACAAAATACAGGTGGCTCGATCTCGATAGTCTACGATCGAAGACATCACGTCAGCGCCAATCACTAACACGTGGTCGTGTGCACCAGTTACCACCATCTGTGTCGCCGTCGTTAGTGCATAGGTAAAACCAGAACAAGCCGCACCCAAGTCGAAACCCCACGCGTTAACTGCGCCAATCTTGGCTTGAACAAGACACGCAGTACTTGGAAAAAACATGTCCGGCGTGGTCGTCGCTACAACTATAAAACCTATATCTAAGGGTTTAAGACCCGCTTGGTCGATTGCCGACAACGCCGCCTCACTGGCCAAGTCTGACGTCGCAGTCCCGGATTCAACAATATGCCGTTTGCGGATACCGGTTCGCTTCAGAATCCATTCGTCTGAAGTC
Organism: uncultured Vicinamibacteraceae bacterium; assembly: GCA_964624855.1. Taxonomy (GTDB): domain Bacteria; phylum Acidobacteriota; class Vicinamibacteria; order Vicinamibacterales; family UBA8438; genus CAUZIB01. Next base: position 18,713 of record CAZUZW010000027.1, on the reverse strand, counting down.
TCAACCATTTCTTCAAGGTCGGAATTAGTGAGAACCCGAGGAGGAACGTAAGTAGCCAGCGAGGCAATCCGTGCCAAACGGAATGCTGCCTTTCCGGTCAATCGTCCACCCTGCCGAACCAATGTCACTCGTGACGCCTCCGTCTTTCAATCAGACTAGTTGTAAGTATGCTCAAATCTCGATGATAACCCGACTCACCATAGCCGAGAGTCTTGTGAAGGGACTGAAAGACCGAAATACTCGTAGGCTCTCGGGGTCACTACGCGCCCTCGCGGAGTCCGATCGAGCAGGCCCGCCTGAATCAAGAACGGCTCGTAGATGTCTTCAATAGCCTCTTTCTCCTCACTGATTGCGGCAGCCAAACTGTTCAATCCAACCGGACCACCACCGAACTTGTCGATAATAGCCCTCAAGAGTCGTCGATCGGCATCATCTAAGCCATGGTCGTCGACCTCAAGCATAGCCAGTGCCTGCTCGGAAACCTTCAGATCAATGGCACCATCGGCTCGGACTTCAGCAAAATCTCTAACTCTTCGCAGTAAACGATTGGCGACCCGCGGAGTGCCCCGGGAACGACGTGCAATTTCTCTTGTCGCCGGTTTATCAATCGGAACCTTCAAGATGCGAGCAGATCGCCGGACGATCTCTTCTAAATCATCACTGGAATAAAAATCGAGCCTGTGAACAATGCCAAATCTGGCACGGAGCGGCGAGGTTAGAAGCCCGGCCCTAGTGGTTGCACCAACCAGCGTGAAACGCTGGAGAGGAACCTTTACGGACCGAGCACCAGGACCTTGTCCAATCATGATATCGAGTTCGTAGTCTTCCATTGCGGGATAGAGGATTTCTTCGATTACTGGACTCATTCGATGAATTTCATCAATAAAAAGGACCTCCCGCTCTTTAAGGTTGGTCAGCATAGCAGCAAGGTCACCAGGTTTCTCCAGCACGGGTCCTGCTGTAGCACGAGCTTGAACTCCCAGTTCCTGGGCAATGACGTAGGCAAGAGTTGTCTTCCCTAACCCGGGTGGCCCATAAAGTAGAACATGGTCAAGTGCCTCATTCCTGTTACGAGCAGCAGTAATCGAGACCGTAAGGTTCTCCCGCACGCGAGCTTGACCAATATAATCACTTAGAGACTGAGGTCGTAGACCAGCCTCGTAGTGAACCTCATCTTCCGTCCGTACCGAACTGACGATTCTGTCTGTGGGCATAGCCCCTTTTTATTTGGCTAGTTCTCTCAGAACTAAACGCAGAATAGTCTCAAACTCTTCTGTTCCAGCTGTTGTCTGAAGTACCCGATCAACTGCACGCTCGGTCAGTGGACGATGGTAGCCAAGATTTAGAAGGGCAGACATCACATCATCTCGAGTCGCGGCAGAACCAGTATCACCTTCGTCCTGATCACTCGCTAATTCGGCAGGCAAACGGTCCCTGAGTTCAAGACCAATACGCTCAGCAGTCTTCTTTCCAACGCCTGGGATCTTAGTCAGTCGCCCCACATCGCCACCTCGAACAGCGCGGACAAGATCTGGAGTCTCAATTCCAGACAAAACAGCTAATGCAAGTCGTGGGCCAACCCCACTGATGGAAATTAGATGTTCGAATACGTCTAACTCCAGAACTGTCGTAAATCCAAACAAAGCAAGTGCATCCTCCCGCACGTGGGTGTGCACCCGTAGAGACACCGGCGATCCGATTTCTCCCAATCCATAGAAAGTGGATAGCGGCACCTGAACTGCGTAACCCACGCCCCCTACGTTGACAATCACGCGACCCGGTTCTTTCTCTGCCAATTGACCGCTTAGTAAACCAATCATGATTCACCTGAACCCTGTGGCCGATACTGACGCCAACTGCGCATCTTCTGTGAGGATGAATGGTTTCTAACAATTTCATCTTGAACAGTACCTTGCAAATGAGCATGGCAGACCGCCACGGCAAGTGCGTCGGATACGTCGAGTGGTGAGGGCCGCTCGTCCAGACCAAGTAACAACGTCACCATCTCTTGCACTTGGTGCTTCGCCGCTCTTCCGTGTCCAACAACGGCACGTTTCACCTGTGTCGGCGTGTACTCAGCTACCGCTACCCCCGCCTGTGAAGCTGCCAGCAAGACTATGCCACGAACGTGACCAAGTTTAAGAGCACTTCTCGCGTTCTTGGCATGGAAGAGATCTTCGACCGCCACAGCGTCCGGCTGGTGTTGAGTAATTAGCTCGGCTAAACGGACATGTAACGACATGAGCTTTTCGGGAAAAGGGAGACGTGCCTGCACGGATAATGCTCCGCAGACAACAATACGATGATGACTGCCAGAGGTCTCAATACAACCGTAGCCTGTACGAGCTGAACCCGGATCGACACCGAAAATTCTCACGCGAGCGAGGCCTCAATCTCCTTTATGTCAATGTCAAAATTAGACCAGACATGCTGCACATCGTCTTGGTCTTCAAGTAGGTCCATCAGCTTGAGTAATTGCTGGGCTTGCTTACCTTCTATTTTGATGTGGTTCTTAGGCAACATCGCTAATTGAGCACTAACCGGAACCACGCCAGTAGTCTTAACCGCTTCCAACACTTGGTCATAAACCTCGGGCGCACTCACAACTTCCCATGTGTCACCTTCTTCTTGGAAGTCGTCAGCCCCTGCGTCAATTGCCACACTCATTAGAGTTTCTTCATCTACGCCTGTCTTCTCCACTACGATGTAACCCTGTTTGTCAAACATCCAAGCGACACTATTAGAAGTCCCAAGGTTACCACCGTGTTTAGAGAGTAGATGGCGAATCTCTCCAACGGCACGGTTGGTGTTATCGGTCAAAACTTCAATCAGTAACGCCACCCCGCCGGGCCCGTAGGCCTCGTAAGTTACCTCTTCATATGACACACCCGGTTCTTCGCCCGTCCCTCGGCGAATCGCACGCTTGATGTTGTCCTGGGGCATGTTCGCCGCCTTCGCATCAGCAATAACAGTGCGAAGACGAGGATTACTATCGGGGTCTCCGCCGCCGTCGCGAGCCGCAACTGTCAACTCCTTGATAATTCGGGTGAACAACTTGCCCCGCTTAGCGTCAGCCGCTCCCTTCTTATGCTTGATAGAAGCCCACTTGGAATGACCAGACATATCACGCTACTCCCGAGAACAGGGAAATGACTTAGATCCCACCAGAACCACAATTATCTCAAAACACTAAGCTAGAAGTCAGGCGAGAAAATTAGCAAATACTATCTTCGCCGCGCGACAATGACCCAGACAGTCGAATCAGGTGACCAAGCCCGGCCTCGATAATCCCCTAAGACGCTGTGCACATGAAATCCCGCACGTTCAAGGCGCCCCGACATTTGAGCTACCGTGAGTGTGCGGAAAGCTATTGAAAATCGATGCGACTCTCGACGCCGGCCGCTACGCTCCACATATTCTTGGTCGAAAATCGTCATGTGCCGATCGTAGTCCTGACGAACCGTCTCGATTAAAGTTAGATGTCGGCCGTTCGAGCGTCGACCTTGCAAGCTAACCCGACGTTTGTATTCTTGCCACCTTGGTAAGTCCGGAACGAGGTCTACGGCAAAGAAACCACCTCGTGGCACTACCGCTGCTACCGACCGCAAAGTCAAACGCAAATCTCGATCACTGAGTAACGACTGCAGGATCCCGTAGGGTGCCATTACTAAGGTAAAACGAAACCGTCGCCGAAACGGTAACGCTCGAATGTCTCCCCGGACCGCCGAAGCGCGCGCATAGAGCCCAGCCCGCTTCAATCTCGACCGGAGACGCTGAAGCATCGGCGTCGAGCGGTCTACACCGATAAAACGGTCACAAACTTTGGCGACTGGTAGCGACACGCGCCCAGTCCCGCAACCCAATTCGAGAACTGGACCCTTTGAACGACGTGCAAGATCAATCCAAAACGGTAAATCCCTCCGCCCTACGGTCTGGGCATTTTCCCAATCGTAAAATGGCGCGTACTCGTCCCATCCGTGCCAGCCTTGCATCAGTAGTGCGGTCCTAGAAAAGTGTCGCCGCCAGTCCGTACAACGGGCACTCTAAGAGTTACATGAATACATCTCACGAAAATAAAATAGCCCCTGCCGCAGCGGCTCTGGGTAGGAATACTCACGTAGTTTAGACTCGTTTCTCGTTATTTCAGAGAAACGACTACTGTGCGCCTTCTATCCGCTTTGCCAACGGAATAAAAGCAATACCGTTAACCGTGCGTTCAGGCCCAGTCTGCCGAAAACCCAAGGCTTCGTAAACCGGAACACCGTATCGTGACGAATTCACGGTGATCCGTTCTAACTCTGCACCCAGACTTCGGGCATGCATAGTCGCTTCTTCAAGAAGCACCCGTGAGACTCCTTGACGTTGAAAATCTTCCGCCACAAACAACAAAGACACATGGTTGTTCTCCCGCATCTCTATCATTCCAATCAGGACATCTCCTCGGACAGCGATGATCACGAAATGCCCTTGGTCAATCCGTTCCGAGAAAGCTTCGGGTGCAGTGTATTTCCTGAATTCAGACTTTCCTTGTGCTGTGTAGTGGGGAGCAATGTAGATATCAAAAACGGAATTAACTAGAGCCGACACATTGCCAACATCCTCAATTTGCATTATCCGGCAGGTCGCATCTGACATTCTTGCCACCTAACCAAACATCTCGCCTAGCGCCAGCAGTTGTAGTTCACTCACTCAAACTCCTCCTCCAGCCAACAACACCAAGTAGACTACTAACAGCGATTAAGCCACCATTAATCTGTGATCGGTTGATCAATTCTGTACAGCAATGCCCATCACTTCGAACCTTGCTCCAAAGAGCAGTTCCCCTGAACCAATGAATGCCCGAGCTGGCGGCATGTCGCGAAAGTAACTCGTATAGACCTCATTGAAGACGCCGTAAAGCGAAACGTCTGAACAAAACACTTGTACTTGGACGAGGTTATCCATCGTCATGTCCGCTTCAGACAATACCCGCTGAATACTCTCAAGAACGTTACGCGCCTCCTGCTCGGCAGTCGCCGGCGGGCGGCCTGTCTCTTGGTCGAGACCGAGACGCCCGGCAAGATACAGAGTTTCACCCACAAGTACGGCATCGCTGAATGGCGCCGTAGTACTGCGGCCAGGAAGATTAATTGCCTGTGGCTCCGTCGATGCTTGCGAAGCAGTCAATGTAGATACTGCGGTTACCATCAACGCTCCCATGACACTACCAATCACAAAACTAACTTTAGATATCTGCACAATTTGCCTCCTATCACGCGCCAGTTAAAAGAACCGTTGAACCTGTCGTCTTTCGGGCCTCTAGGTCACGGTGAGCTTGAGCTGCATCTTCCAGGGCGTAGGTTTGACTCACTTCTATCTTGACAGAGCCACTGCCAACAACTTCAAAAAGGTCTGAAGACGTGGCTTTTAGCTGTTCCGGTGTCGCGATAAACGTTGCAAGTGTTGGCCGCGTCAGAAACAACGAGCCTTTAGCTGCAAGGACTGCCGGAGAGAAGGGTTCAACTGCTCCCGATGCATTCCCGAAACTGACCATTAGACCACGCGGTTGTAAGCAATCAAGAGAATCTTCAAAAGTATCTTTGCCGATAGAATCGTAAACAACGGGCACCCCACAGCCATCAGTCAGAGTTTTTACACTTTCAACAAAGTTTTCTTCCGTGTAGACGATTGGATGGTCGCACCCGTGCGCCTTAGCAAGTTCCGCTTTTTCAGCAGTACTCACAGTACCAATCACCCTAGCGCCGAGATGTTTGAGCCACTGGCAGGCGATAAGGCCGCAGCCGCCGGCAGCAGCATGAAACAAGACCGTCTCGCCCGCCTTGATTGGATACGTTTGACGAATCAGGTACTGCACTGTACAGCCCTTAAGCATCATGGCCGCAGCTTGCTCGTCAGTCACAGTATCAGGAAGCTTCACCAACTGGTGCGCTGGTACCACGCGACGTTGCGCGTAACTTCCAAGGCTCATGCAATAGGCCACCCGGTCACCCACCGCAACCTCCGTCACGTCGACGCCAACGGCCTCGACAACACCGGCACCCTCGTTGCCAATGGTTGCTGGAAACGACGGAACTTTATACAGACCCGTCCGAAAATAGACATCGATGAAATTAAGACCTGACGCCGTCTGCCTAATAATGACTTCATTACGACCTGGCTCCGGAAGCGCCACCTCTTCCCATCGCAAAACTTCTGGACCACCGTTACTATGAATTCGTACTGCGTGTGTCATAACTCACTCCGAGTGCGTAATGCAGGTTAAGGGTGCGGGGCCGATCTTAGCCCTCAAACAGGGTGATGTCGAAGACGAATGACCCTTCATACCGCTTGTTACGCTACCATACTGCCTTATGGACCCTGCGACTGGTGCTTTTGACCCGCACCATCCCCCTTCGTCCGACCTACTTGCCGATTGCGTGCACTGCGGGTTCTGCTTACCAGCGTGCCCGACCTACGCTTTGTGGAATCGTGAAACTGACTCGCCGCGCGGTCGCATCCATCTCATGAAAGTCGCCCTTGAGGGCAAAACAGAAATCACCGACGAATTTGCAAGACACTTCGATACTTGTCTCGGTTGCATGGCCTGCGTGACCGCCTGTCCATCCGGTGTGCAGTATGACAAGTTAGTCGAGGCGACACGGCCCCAAATCGAACGTCGCATAGACCGTTCGAAGAGCGACCGTTTGTTTCGCCGAATCATATTTGCACTGTTTCCTTATCCGACCCGACTGCGCTGGATAGCATTGAAATTGTGGGCCTACCAACGCTTGGGTGTGCGATGGTTCGTGCGGAACTCTGGCCTACTCAGCCTTTTGCCCAGAAAACTCAGAGCAATGGAGGCAATGGCACCTCCGATTGCATTTGGTGAGTTGTTTTCCTCGATTCCAGAACGAATACCCACCGTAGGAAAACCACGTAAAAGGGTTGCTTTCCTACTCGGCTGCGTCCAGCGGGTCTTTTTCAGTAACGTCAATCAAGCAACGTTGCGTGTGCTGGCGGCCGAAGGCTGCGAAGTAGTCATTCCTCAGGGTCAAGGCTGCTGCGGAGCACTGATGTACCATGCCGGACAAGAAGACGATGCGATCGCAATGGCTCGACAGTTCATAGACGAATTTGACAAGGAAATCGATAATGTTGATGCCATCGTCATCAACGCCGCTGGCTGCGGGTCCACACTCAAACAATACGGCCATATCCTCGCCGACGACCCTGTCTATTCGGCCAAGGCGAAAGCCCTTTCCGCTAAATGTCGTGACATCTCTGAATTACTTGCCGAACTTGAGCCAAGAGCACCACGTCACCCACTTCCCATTCGGGTCGCTTATCACGATGCATGTCATCTTCGGCATGCTCAGAATGTCATCAGCGAACCACGTCAAGTATTAGCCCAAGTCCCGGAACTCGACGTTCGCGAAATTCCTGAAGCCGGAATGTGTTGTGGGTCGGCGGGTATCTATAACCTTGTCGAACCAGAAGCAGCGGAACAACTCGGTGCTCTCAAAGCGAAACAATGCCTCTCAACTGAAGCCGACACAATAGTTTCATCAAATCCCGGTTGTCTACTTCAAATAAAATCATCTTTGGAGCGAAGTGGACGCACACTGCGGACAATGCATCTAGTGGAAATTGTTGACGCGTCGATCCAAGGTCGAAACATCAACGGATAGCTAGACCGTCTCCCCAACTGCGCTCTCAGATTTGACCAAGAAGACCACCTCATAGGCCGCCTGGACCGCGACCTACGTTCAGCAGATTCCCTGGGTCGAACCGTTGTTTCACCGCTTGCATCACCCGCATACCATCACCAATCTGCCCCCACACGCCAACCTCTTGGCGGAGCTTGGCGTCACCCTGGCGGATGACGGCCGAACCACGCCCTACCGGCAGTCGCTCACGAAGTTGGTTGATTAACCTGGCTTGCAAAGAAAACGAGCCGTCTAGACGAACGTCAACAATACCAAGACCCGCCCGGCCGGATACGGACATACTTATTCCCTGCGAGGTCGCCTCTCTACGTAACCAGACTAATGTCGAGACCAACTCAGCTGGCACACAAACCAACTTGAGAAGTGTGCCGTCAATTGACGACGACCAATGTGTTGAGTGCTGTTCCCAACGAGTAGTCTCTTCTTCAGCCGACAAGATTCGGCTTGCCCCGCGTGCCCCCAAGAGAGCACAGGCCTCTGTCGCTTGCTGAGCGGCGGCCTCTTCAACTGATTCGAAGCGAACCAGCAACTGCGTCGACGTCGCAGTTGACGCAAGTTCAAGTGCCGTCGGCGTTAGAGACGAGGTTGATAGGTCGCTCACTACCTCCCCAGACAGGTCAAGCGAGTCAAGAGCAAACTCAACTGTGCGAGAGGCTGGAGCCAGCGGCGCCAACTTGAATGTCGCCGTTATAATTACGCCGATACACCCGAACGAACCAGTTAACAACCGAGACAAATCGTATCCAGCAACGTTTTTTACGACAATACCGCCTGCCTTGGCCACTGCTCCATCGATACGTGCAATCGTTAAACCAATGATGGAATCACGGACTGACCCGTAACCGTGTCGACGAGGGCCGCTGTCATTCGTTGCCACAATGCCACCAATCGTTGCGCGGTCGGCCCACGGTGGGTCCCAAGGCAACCACTGACGCTGTTCTGTTAGTGTCTTATTCACCGCTGACAACGGCGCCCCACACTCAACCGTGGTAGTAAGGTCGCCGTGCCGGTGGTCTATCACCGATCGTAGACGAGTCGTTGAGAGAAGTAGGTCGACGGGACCGCTAGGCGCTCCCCACGTTAGCTTGGTGCCGCCTCCAACCACTGACACCGTGAGACCCTCAGACGACGCCCATCCAAGGATTTCGGCAATTTGGTCAGCAGTGGATGGCTCAACTAGTAGACGCGGGCGCACACCGTCAAACACATCATCGTCAGTTGACACACGGGCCGCGTCTCCGCCTGATCGACTTCTGAGTTCGGATAAAAGCGTGTCGGTGGATAACACCGTCATCACAGGCGCTCCGCCACCCCTGAAGTCTCGGCCGGGTGGCGACGATAGGGTCCCGGCACTTCGCCACACAGCCGAGGTGTTGGGAACACTTTGCCCGGGTTACAGATGTAATCAGGGTCAAACGCACAGCGAACGAGTTGCATCGTGTCAAGATCACTGTCGGTAAACATCTTGGGCATGTGCTTAGCTTTGTCGGCACCAACACCATGCTCACCCGTAATCGACCCACCGACATCAAGACAGTAAGTCAAGATCTCGGATGCAACATCTTGAGCCAGATCCGCCTGGCCCTCGATCCGATCGTCATAACAAATGAGCGGATGAAGGTTGCCATCGCCGGCATGAAACACATTTCCGATTTTCAGTCCTGACCTCTTGGCCAGTGACGCAATCCGATTTAACACTTCGGGAAGTTTCGTCCTCGGAATCACGCCATCTTGGACGTAGTAACTCGGTGACACTCGGCCCATCGCAGCAAAAGCTGCCTTCCGCCCTTGCCAAAATCTCGCCCGCTGCTCGTCGGTCTTGGCCACCTGGATCTCTCTGGCGTTGGCTTCAGTACAGACTTTCTCAACGTGTACGAAGAGCGCGGCAACATCTGCCTCGGCACCATCAAGTTCGACAATGAGGACGGCTTCAGTTTTCGGAAAATTTGGGTGAACGGCCTCTTCAGCAGCTTCGATAGTCAGTCGGTCCATCATCTCAATCGCCGCCGGAATAATTCCAGCACCGATAATTCCAGAAACTGCGTTTCCGGCCGCTCCAGTTGAGTCAAATGCAGCCAGCAAAGTCTTAACAGCTGCCGGCTTTCGTAAAAGATTTAACGTAACTTTCGTAACAACTGCGAGCGTCCCTTCTGACCCGACCAGTACGCCCAGAATGTCAAGACCCGGAGCATCGCGTGCCGGACCACCTAAATGAACGATTTCCCCATCTGGTAACACTGCTTCAACACCAAGCACATGATGGACCGTAAATCCGTACTTTAAGCAATGGGCGCCACCTGAATTCTCAGCAAGATTCCCGCCGATCGAACAAATGACCTGGCTCGACGGATCGGGCGCATAGTAATAACCATCACTAGCCACAGCCTTGCTAACATCAAGGTTCATGATGCCTGGTTCAACCGTAATACATCGATTTGGCAGATCGATTTCACAGATGCGATTCATCCTTGTCAGAACAATTAGGACGCCGTCTGGATGCGGCATGGCTCCCCCAGAAAGCCCCGTGCCTTGGCCTCGCGCTACAAACGGCACGCCCGACTCGTGGCACAGACGCACTACCGCTTGCACCTGCAGAGTGGATGTCGGCAAAACGGCAACGCCTGGCTTCGACCGAAGCTTAACCAAGCCATCCGTTTCATAAGTCAATAACTCGCCGGCATCGCAGACAAGACCATCGGAACCAACGATGACCTCAAGCGCATCGAGAAAATCTTTCTCCAATTTATCTAACCTAATCCGTTGCCCTTATTAATAACTCTCGTTACGGCCTTGAATACTGGTCGATAACACGAGACAGCGCTCGCTGACAGACTTGACAGAATCCAACCGGGTTCCGTGTAAACATAATGCAATCTATTTCAGAACGATACAGACCAAGCGCTTCATAAGAAGCGCCCTCAAAGGCCCCCACTCTGTCTGCGTATCCCATAGAACCAAGAGCTGTAGTTTCGTTCTCCATTTGTTCGGTAAATAAACGATCGATCTCGGTTTCTGCGACTCCTTGCCGGCGCAGTTCTCGGCGTTCTGCTTGGGCTGCCGAACTCGCCAACTCGAACTCGTTCTTGTCCCACGGAGTCGGTAACGGGGTGTCAGCTGAAACTAAATCACGCCACTTCAGATTCGCCGGATCGTGAAGCGCGGTCACATTGGGCTCCCAAGGTTCTGGATGATACGCGCTACCGGTCTCGTAGGCGACATCAGATGTGTAGTACTCATCTGCGAGTCCAGCAAAGTGATGTCCGAACTCGTGAACAAAGACATATTCCGAAAACCCTGTATCTGCAGCAACGGTGGCCTGAAAATTGAAAATTCCTCCACCACCATACTGTTCCTCATTGACCACGATCTCAAGAAACTCATAAGGGGCAGCGGACGCGGCATCTCTCAACGCCCGATTATCGTAAGTGAGTAAGTAACGTTCAGAATCGAAGATGTTGTACTCAGCCGATAAAGGACTTCGGCGAAACTCCATGGCCCTGGGACGAGAAACACCAGACTCTGATGAAGGCAAGTCTAAGCCCCACACATTGAAATCGGAGCGCCGGCTCCTAAACGGCTCCTCATCAAACAACGCATTAACCAGACGCTCTGCGTCCATATGAAACTTTGGAATTTCTTCGGCCGTATACCCCTCGCTGATAACAAGAAGGTCAACCTTGTCAGACGGTGGCCCGCTGTCGATAATCGACCAAACCTCTCCCGCCGAAACTCGGTCCGTTGGGTTGACAAAGCGGGACGCTGGATCGATTACAGTCGACCAAATTTCGTGAAAACTGTTCTCGCTATCTCGAACTTTCAGCACGACCTGTACTGGCCGCTTCGGCCACGGAAAGCGAAGTGACTCGTGGAAAGTCGCATGAACCTGCCGCGCAGCAGGTGTTGTCTCCCACTCCCCATAAATAGATGCAAAGCCCCTTGAGTAGATCACACGATTCGTCGGCCGGTCGATTACTTCAAACAGATACTTCCCCAGATTCAGATGATCGATAAGCCTGGTACGACTGCCAGCCCAGGGTCCATCAGACACGATTTGGTCAAGGGCCAAGACCTCCGCACCAAGACCGCCGGAATGAAAATAATCAACCCGCATAGTCTTATCGACGAAGTTTTCGTCGAAAACCTTGAGTTCATCGACTGGCTGCTGAGCCTGGAGCACCCAACTGAGACCTCCCAATATACGAGTAGTTTTACTTTGAGTGAGACCGACCTGGGCGAACTGAAACACCCAGCCTGCACTAACAGCCAGAATGGCTGCCACTAAGATTCGCGCCACCCTCGTCCATATGTCTTGCATAAGACATATATTACCGGTAGGCGAGCGCGAAGAATTCCGCATCTACTAGCCCATTCAGAAATGAATCAATCGCTGACAGCGAGTTCCCCAGGAACGATCGGCTTTGTGCGAGGCAATTTACCACGATACGACAACCATCCTACAAACCCCAAGAGCCCAAGAAAGACGAATAACTTTCCGGCATCGGCTGTTCGACTCTGAGGAAGGACGGCCCACAAAAACCACAAAACTGGCTGTGCCAAACACACCGCCCAACACGCTCCATAGAAGTATCGTCGTTCGTGACCTTCACCCTTCGTCGACCGTTTAACTCGCGGGAGTTGGCCGAATCCACCAAGGATCCAGATACCTCCAGCGATCGGAAAATAGGCAACTTCGTATATCTGCCGCAAATACCACTGGCCTGACACTAACGCTATTACGAGACCGCTAATATTCAACACTGCAAACGTGAACACCGCACTCCACGCGAACGTATAGCAAATGCGGCGATAGAGTGGATTCGGTTTATCCTCAGTGAAGCGGATGATATAGGGCCGAGGTTCGACACCGGGCAGTCGGCCCCGCAGGCCAGCAATACCGGTAACAAGGAGCACCGCGCCAAGCCACATCGCCATCCTGCCGTCAAAACCGTTTTCAAACAGATCAAACGTCAGTGGACCCGGAGCAATAAAAAACACCCAGATCCAAATCGGCCAATGTGACAACCGATAGTGAATCTTGTTGCGATGTCGAATCTTTCGATCACTCGCCAACTCGACAGGTATCCCGAAACTGCCGTCAGAACCTGGATCAGCGGGCGATGGCACACTCTGCGTCATTCTTTATAAATATAAATGAGATCAGCGTGGAACAGTGGGGCTTGCGACATAACGGTCGAAAATAAGCGAAGCCGGTCACAGTTCCCAACACCGGTGGCACAATCACTCGCGGCTTCAAATTCTTTATTGCATTACTCTTCGGCGGCGATACTCAACTAGAACGGACAAAATACTTTGAACCGGGGCATTGTCTCCAAAAGTTTGACTTGCATGGATGAAAAGATCCTGATTCCCTGGCGCAAAAACAAAACTGCCGCCTAGCTGAAAAGGGTCCCTACCTAATCGGTGCTGTCGGTGACCATCCGCCTTCGCCTTCTTCCGAGCCGAGAAATTGTCACGGCGGAACAAGTCAATCAGACTGGCGTTTCTAAGACTCGCTGCCCGATACGCGCGACGTTCTTCATCGACGAGAAGTGGGAAAGTGACTCCTGTTGCTTCCCGAAAGTGCTGAGCATAGTGGATATCTCCAAGGCCAATCGCAGTCAATACACCTCCCTCATCTCGAATTTGTGATTCAGAGTCCCGCAACTGCGAGACATGCTGACGGCAAAAAATTCAACCGTAGTGGCGCAAGAACACTACAACTGCAGGTTGGGCTTCCCAAATGGAACCAAGGAGAACTTCTCCTCCATCTGAGTCCCGAAGCTGGACGGGCGCAAGAATTGCACTTACTTCAGATTTACTCATCTTGACTTATTCAGGAAATACTTCGCTTATGGTCAACCTCAAACTCTCATTTCGGCATTCTTTCAAAACATGGGTTCTCCATTGACGATGACACAGTCAGGCAGGGTTTTCTGCAGCTCAGTGACCCCAGTAGGGGTGACTTGAGTGTTACTCAAATCCAGCGCTTCTAAGAACCGTAATCCTTTAAGGTAGGTCAGACCCAAGTCGGTCACCTGGGTAGCGTGAAGTCCAAGACTCCTGAGGGTCTCGATCCGCGAGAGATCCTCCACGCCTGCATCAGTGACCGAGGTAACGGCAAGGTTGAGCGTCTCAAGTATCGGCAACACCGTCAGATGCGTGATACCCGCATCGCTGACCTCAGTCCCGTAGAGATCCAACGTTTCCAGTGCCGTTAATCCTGTTAGGTGTATCAAGCCAGCGTCAGTGACCAAGGTGCCCGCGAGACCAAGAAACTTTAGGTTTACCAACTCGCTGACATGCACTAGACCAGCGTCGGAAACCAAAGTGACCGCAAGATTGAGAGTCTCGAGGGCCCTTAGCTCTGCCAAACTCGCTAGGCCAGTATCCGTGACCTGAGTACCGTAGAGGTCGAGGAATTCCAGGGCCGTCAGTTGCTGGAGATGGATGAGGCCGGCGTCCGTGACTTGAGAACCAGCGAGGCCGAGTGTGTTTAGCGAGGTCAAACCCGCCAAATGGACCATACCCTCATCCGTAACCTCAGTACCGTAAAGGTCGAGAAACTCCAGCGTCTTCAACCCCACAAGATGGACTAAGCCCGCATCGGTGACCACTGTTCCAGCAAGACCGAGAAACTCGAGAGCCGTCAAACTTGCGAGGTGAGACAAACCGTTGTTAGTAATTTGGGTCACTGCGAGGTTGAGAGTCTCAAGCGCAGGGAAACCCGACAAATTCGCCAGCCCGGCATTAGTAACCTGGGTTCCGGAAAGATTGAGAAAATGCAGAGCGGGCAAACCCGTCAGGCGCGCCACTCCAACGTCGGTAATTTTAGTGTTATGAAGATCGAGTCCCGTCAATGACGGTAAATTCGCAAAGTACTCAAGCTCACCATCGGTAACCGAAGTGCCATTGAGATCCACATATCCGACCGCTCCCGTCGCATCCTGGGTCAAACGACCACCGAGTGTCTGAACAATCATCTCCACAGTGACAACGGGTGATTCGATTGATTGCTGCTGTTGGGCTGTCAAAAACACATTACCGCCCAAAACATTCAACGCAACAAGCACGGAAAAAACCCATTTACTTCTAATCATCAAACTGTTCTACCGGTGGAATCGATCGCCAAGAGTTTTAGCGTAGCACCACAACAACCGGTTCAACGGGTATTAGGATACGGGCTTCATTCCCAAGTGAACGATTAGCTTCTGACTTACAGTTTATAGAAGGACGCAACCTGACGTGAGGCTGGACACTTCGTTGTGTCTCCTCGATGGACCAAATGCTATTCTAGCGCTCGAAGACGTGTCAGTTTGACGGGGAACGGTGAGGACTGCATGCCCCAAAATGTCAGGCGCGACGGTGTGCAGGCTCGCAGGTTGCCAAGGAGGTGCCCCATGGCAATTACATGTAGCGGAATTCAGCGTGTGTTAACAGCAGTTACCATCATGCTGTTCAGTGCTGCCTTAGTCGAAACCCAACAATCTACTCAGGACGCGCCGACGACACCAAGAACCCCGTGGGGAGACCCAGATCTTCAGGGAGTCTGGACGGGTTCCACCGTTACTCAGCTTGAACGGCCGAGAGAATACACAGCAAAGGTCTTTCTCACAGAAGAAGAAGCCGCGGCACTTGAGCGAGAGGCAATGGCACAGCAATTTGCTCCGCGACCCGTCGACCCGAACACGGGAACACCACTGACAGAGGGTGGCGTTGGCGACTACAACCCCGAGTGGTTTGATTCAGGGACAGCTGTCCTGCCATCGCGGCGAACCTCCCTAATCGTGTCTCCGATTAATGGGCGCATTCCATACAAGCCAGAGACGTTGGAAACCGAACGACCGTACGGAATCGGCCCCTACAACTCTTACCTCGATCTCGATACCGGAGAACGTTGTCTTGGGGACGGCGTGGTAGAGATGATTTGGCTCGGTTACAACCCGAACCACCAGATTGTGCAAACAGCTGACCATGTAGTGATTCTCCATGAGATGTGGCGTCAACGGCGCATTATTCCTCTAGACGACAGTCCGCATATTGCACCTAGAATCCGACAGTGGAATGGAGACCTGCGAGGCCGGTGGGACGGAGACACCCTTGTCGTTGAATCAACGAATTTCGTCGACAGATGGCAAGACTATCGCTTTAACCCAAACCATCTCTGGCGAGCCCCATCTACAACACTGCAGTTAATGGAATCCTTCAAGCGACTCGATGCCAAAACGATGTTGTACCGGGTGACCATCACCGATCCTGAAAGATTCAGGAGACCTTGGACGATAGAGACATACCTAACGACTGACCAAGCGTCCCGGGGCGTTACGACAGGTCCGATCTATGAATACGCTTGCCACGAAGGAAACTACGGCGCAGCTAACATGCTTCGCGGTGCACGAGTCACAGACAAGTAAGGTTGACTCGTTTCTGGCCTTGCCGACCGTAGAAGTTAATGGGAGGAAGAGTCGTCCTACACTCAGCAACCGTCACTCTTCCACCAAATTTTACCGCACATACAGTTGGTCAGGCGGCGGCACCTTACGGGTAATGTCGACTATCAAAGTTTCACCTTCCCATCGTCTGACCAGCTGCTCCTTGCGTAAATGTCCAAATTGTAATTCTTCGACAAACTCTTGGCAGCGGTACTCCAACAACTGGATATCCGGCTCCAGACGACGGTACAGGGGCATCGATATCTTCCACGGGCGGGTGAATACCTCAGGGTCATCTATGGTGACCTCATAGTGGATGGCATCAGGTGTGAGCGGAGTAAACCTCTCTACTAAATGCAATTGGTTGCTGTGGAAGTTACCCGCCCGATCAAACCAAGACTGGTCGTTGAAATCCGTCACTTCGACGACGAGCGTATCGCCTTCCCATCGGCCAACAGAGTGCCCCATCCATTTGTAATCGGGAGGGCCCTCCACTTCGTCGAGATGAATAACGCGGGCGGCGTTTGAAAAGGTAAACGTCATGTAGATCTTGTTAGTACTCTGAGTAATCTGAAACGGGTAGGGCATATACATAGCCCTGGGAACCCCTGGAAGAAAACAGTCGATCTCGGGATCTCGGTCGAGCCAATTCTCAGCATTCTCCTGCTTTTGGACGGCAGCTTCTGGAGTGTAGGGAATCTGTCCGTCGCCGTCGACCACGCCAAGAGACCCCGGCACGCCGCCCGCCGCACCAAACGGAAGCGACGGCGCCGCGGGTACTTGGACGTACGGCAAGTCGAAGGCGCCTTGCTGTACCACTGCACCGGCGCGCGCGGCATGCGCTTGCAGATCCCAATGAGCTTCGTTGTTGGCCTGCCAGATACCACTAAAATTCGGATGGCCGTCGGCGGTGCGTGCGGCGCGAACGGTTTGCCCAGAAGGACGCATAACCGATGCGGCAACAATGGCACCCACAGCCGCCGCTGTAAATACGAGTATAGAAACGGATGTCCGGTTTCTCATCTGATCGGTTTCCTTTCACGACCATAATTTCTATTTTCGCTGCCAGAAAGAGACTCTTGAAGGCAAAGATAACGTAGTCAAGTCCACGCCTCTGTGGTCATGGGACAAGGGCAGACAACCCTGTAGCAGCTATCCTGATTCCTTCTGCTTCCGTCTGACTACCGTAACGCCAGTGGATCGAGGCCCTCGGTGTTCAGTCCACATGTACCAATGCACAGAGACGCAGGATGACGACCGCTGCCCTCCTCGTAGGCTTGCTCGACCGCACGCGCCCCAGCCAACGCCCCTACCATGCCGAAATTGCCCTCATGACAACGGGGTTCCGTGTAGATGCGATTCGCCTCATTGCTCTGAAGTTTGAACTCTTGGATGACAGTCCACGGTCGGACCCAGACTGTCGGATCCTCAAAAGTGGAAACAACCTCAAGCGTATCCGGGCCGGTACGGGTCCAACGCTCGACAATATGCAGGTTCTCACGGGCCCCCTGGAAATCCGTCTTCTGGGTAAAGTTGGTTACGTCGACGACCAGTGTCTCGCCCTCCCATTGGCTGCGTGAATCTCCCCACCACTGACGGAGATTTGAAGGCAGGTGCGGTGCCGTGGTGATAGGGATGTTTCGCGAAAAACCTTGTCCCTGGGCGGCGTCGTAGTAGACCGTCACAACGCCTGGTGATTGGACAATCCGACGGTACACTCCTACAAAACCACCACGAATGGACGGCAGATTACCGGTCATACAGCGTTCACTTAAACCACGGTCTTCTGGTCCGTCTGCGCGGTTGATGGGTCCAACACCCGCAGAAGGGTACTCAGGAGGGTCCTCCAAAAGCCGTGGCGACGGTGGCCCATACTGTCCCCCTTGGCAGGCAAATTCGTTGTCCCGACAAACTTGAGTATTCTGCAAGAGAGCCAACTGGTACTGCCGGTATGCAGCCTGTCTTTCCGACGCCTCCGGTGTGTAGGCAGGCATCTTGCCATCCGGAGGATCGATAATCATCGCGGTGCGCTGCCCCGTGGGCCTTTGTGAGGTGTAGACCGCATTGTAGGCGCCGGTAACATCAGCCTCAGTTCCAGGCGCAGCGCGCACATGGTTACCAAAGACCGATTTGTCGGCTCGCGCGGTATCAAGCTCGGCAACTTGCTCGTCAGTGTAGAACTCCGTGGTGACTCCAGCGGGACGTTCCATTGGAACGAGCAATTCAACGCTCCAAATACCCTGGAGGTCTGGCTCACCCCATGCCGTCCTAGGAGCGGAGCCTGTGGATGACGCCGGAGCGACGTTCTGCGCGGTAGCCGGACGAAGTCCAGCTACCCCGGTTTCTGCTCGGCTATTAACATTCACCATGGTCCCCAACCCAAACGCAACCACGGCCCCAATGCTGATTCCTCGGACTAGTGAATGGTCCACGTCACACCTCCTACAAACAGCCGACGTTAAACGATTGCCGCACTAGGACGTTCGAAACTCATTCAGCCTAAACTGGCAACTAACGAAAAAATTGGCTCCTCAGGTTGGACTCGAACCAACAACCCTCCGGTTAACAGCCGGATGCT
>CAZUZW010000026.1:12755-33521 GCA_964624855.1 uncultured Vicinamibacteraceae bacterium | reverse complement strand
CAAGTCGTTTCGATCCGCAACAGGTCGGGCAGATTGAGTAACCGAGGGCAGGACAGGCCCGGCGTCCTCGCCGGCTGTTGCAAAGTGAACATTTCTTCATGACCTATGAGCCATCAGCTTGGCACAGTCGCCGGAAATGGGTCAATAGTACTGCGGTTCATCGAATTAGTGCAGGCGATCGGTTCTTTCTCGCTGCCACTGGAAGTTGCCTAAAACGGATCGAGAGAACGTCTTGGACCCGCTTTTCTGGTTAACTTTTGAAAATGATGAAACCATGCGCTCTGGTCTGTCGTCTAACGACTTGAAGAAGTGATTAAAGCATCGAGTGAAACTATTTTTTAGTCCTCGTAACTCGTTGTTAAACAAGTTGTTTGCCTTTGTTTCGTGTGACTGGAGCTTAGACGGACTAACGAAACAGCACAATTCATCCGAAAGATCTCAGGTGAGCCGTCAATCGTAGAGTGCCATGATGGAAGGAGTCACCATGATACTCAGAAAACGAAGAATGAAGATAAGAAGCGGTAGATATACGGAACTAAAGCGGATTCTTGAGGGCCGTCGACTTGAGATCATCTCTGAGGTGAAGGACAAGATGAGAGATGTTCGGTCCGAGGGTGCTTTGGTGCCACGCCAGGGTGTGCGTGACGAGGTTGAAAGTTCAGAGGCAGACATTCAGGATGACATAGAGTTTGCCCTTCTACAGATGAAAACTGAAACTCTGAATAAGGTTGGAGAGGCCCTTTTAGGTTTGGACGTTGGAACCTATGGGTATTGTGATGAATGCGGTGAGGAGATTTCAGAACAACGACTTCGGGCGTTACCATTCGCTGTTCGCTGTAAGAATTGTGAAGAAGCAAGAGAAGACGTACAAGATCGCGAGCGTATCGTGGATGACCGTCGAAGCTCAGTTTCTGTTTTTGCGGATATGATTGGGTGATGTTGATTTCATTGCGTGACGAGATTCAGGGGCGACCTCGTTCTAGGGCGGGGTCGGTGTCTTTAAGTTTAAGAATGATTGAGGTGATCGGAGACGACTGCTGATGAGCGATGAGCTTTCCCAGTTTGCGACGGACGAGAACATGGCGGAAGATTCGCCTGTTTCGGTGCCGCCGCAGTTGCCGATTCTTCCGCTTCGGGACACGGTATTGTTTCCAAATTCATTTATGCCGCTGGCCGTAGCTCGTGAGAGTTCAATTCGATTGATTGACCAAGCAGTCGCAGATTCACTCTCAGTAGGGGTGTTCACTCAGCGTGACGCGTCCGTTGAAGAACCAACCGCTGAAGATCTGTATCCAATTGGTACCCTGACCCACATCCATAAGATGTTTAAATTGGCCGACGGAAGCCTGCGATTGATTGTGCAAGGTCTTACAAGGGTTCACTTAGATGGGATTGTCAACACCGACCCTTATATCACTGGTGAGGTTCACGCGGCTGAGGAAATTCTGCCCGATGACGATGAACTGGAAGTAGACGCGCTCCAGCGTAATATCAAGAACAGCTTTCAAGAAGTGGTTTCTCTTTCTCCTTTGCTGTCGGACGATCTTCAATCTTTGGCGACAAACATCGATGAACCAGGGAAACTGGCTGATTTCATTGCTTCTAGCCTGACAACAATTCCAACAACAACAAAACAGGAAATACTGGCCACATTAGAGATTCGCGAGCGTCTTTCAAATCTAAACCGGATTCTTATTAACGAATTAGAGGTACTTGAGCTGGGATCTAAGATCCAGTCTGAGGTTCAGTCGGAAGTTGGCAAGAACCAGCGTGAGTATCTACTTCGCGAGCAGCTCAAGGCTATCCAGAAGGAATTAGGTGAGACCGACGACCAAACTAAAGAAGCTGAAGAACTTCGGGAAAAGATTAACGCTGCTGGTATGCCAGAAGCCGTCACTAAGGAGGCACTCCGTGAACTTGATCGGTTATCGCGGATGCCTGTTGCTGCAGCAGAGTACACAGTGTCGCGAACCTATTTGGATTGGATGGTTGCGTTACCCTGGAGTGTGCGAACTAAAGAGCTCATTGACCTTAAGCGCACGAAAGAGGTTCTCGATGCTGATCATTCTGACCTCAAGAAAGCGAAAGACCGCATAATTGAATATCTTGCTGTTAGGAAATTAAATCCTGACGTCAAGGGTCCCATCTTGTGTTTTGTGGGCCCCCCTGGAGTTGGGAAAACTTCGTTGGCGAAATCGATTGCCTCGTCGATCGACCGGAAGTATGTCCGTGTCTCGTTGGGAGGTATGCGTGACGAAGCTGAGATCCGTGGGCATCGTCGTACCTACATAGGAGCCTTGCCTGGCCAAATCATTCAAGGGCTTCGCCGAGCGGAGTCGAGAAATCCAGTTTTTATTTTGGACGAAATAGATAAGCTAGGAATGGATTTTCGTGGTGACCCGGCCTCGGCTCTCCTTGAGGTGCTGGACCCTGAGCAAAACAACGCATTCCGAGACCATTATCTGGACGTTCCATTTGATCTGTCAGAGGTTCTGTTTATTACGACGGCCAATATTCTAGATCCGATTCCTCCTGCCCTGCGTGACCG
The DNA here is from genome assembly GCA_964624855.1 of uncultured Vicinamibacteraceae bacterium. Taxonomy (GTDB): domain Bacteria; phylum Acidobacteriota; class Vicinamibacteria; order Vicinamibacterales; family UBA8438; genus CAUZIB01. The sequence goes on along the minus strand of CAZUZW010000026.1, from coordinate 30,973 downwards.
GATGGAGGTACTTGAATTACCCGGATACACCGAAGACGAAAAACTGCTGATTGCGACGGATCATCTCGTGGATCGCCAGATACCAAATCACGGTCTGACGAAGGAACAACTTCAATTCAGCGAAGCGGCATTAAGGGCAATTGTCCGTGGATACACACGGGAAGCTGGGGTGAGAAATCTAGAGCGAGAGATTGGAGCCATTTGCAGGAAGGTTGCTCGGAGAAGAGCTGAGGGTGCCGACGAATCAATCGAAGTGACAGCTGATTTGGTCGTGGAGATGCTTGGCGCTCCGAAATTCCTTGACGAGGAAGTTCTCGAGCGAACCAAGAATCCCGGCGTGGCACTTGGACTAGCCTGGACCCCTGTTGGCGGTGAAGTTCTATTTGTTGAGGCTACGAGAATGTCTGGTTCTGGTTCGTTAACACTAACAGGTCATTTGGGAGAAGTAATGAAAGAATCGGCCAAGGCCGCCTTGTCTTGGTTCAGAGCGAACGTTTCAACCTACGACGTTGAACCGTCTTTCTATGAGGATTCAGAAATTCACCTCCACGTTCCGTCTGGAGCTATTCCTAAGGATGGGCCTTCGGCAGGCGTCACGATGGTTACCGCTCTTGTGTCGGCTCTGACGGCGCGGCCAGTTAGGTCGGATTTGGCGATGACTGGCGAGATTACTTTGTCTGGACACGTGCTGCCGGTTGGTGGGATAAAGGAGAAAATACTAGCAGCGCGCCGACTCGGAGTATTCAATGTCGCCGTACCGAAACAGAACGAGAAGGATGTTAACGAAGACCTAAGTCCAGAACTCAAGCGCGAGATTAACGTTCACTACATTTCGACAATTAGTGAAGCGTTGGAACTGGCGCTCCTTGCTGTTGCAGGACCACGACGACCTGATGAGACGTCAGCAGACAGTTCTCAAGTTCACGGGACGGTGCAATAGTTGTGATATGTTGTCTAGAAGGGTGTGTGAAGTTGGATAGGCTTTTTTATTTACGAAGCGAAGAGCAGTTTGATACCTAATGCTGTTTTCAAATCGACAATCTCTCCTTGATCGAATAAACGTTTCACGTCGGTAAGAGTGAAAGCCTGAGGTTCCAGTATTTCGTCCTCATCTCGATCGGCCACTCGCGAGGGCATTGCAAGTCCAACCAGACGAAAAAACACCATCAGTTCATCTGAATAACCTGGTGCTGGATAGAGGTCCGCGATATGTTCAATATGTTGCGGAATTTGACCGATTTCCTCGTGACATTCGCGTCTTGCTGCAGTTTCCAGATTTTCACCTGGTTCAACATTTCCGGCAGGTAATTCCCAGATCCACCGGTCAATGGCGTAACGATATTGCCGGACCAACACTAAATGAGTGCTGTCTGGCATAGGGAGGAGAATTACCGAAGTTGGATGACGCACGATATCCAGCGTGGCTTGTTTACCATTCGGAAGGGTGATCTGGTCACGTACCGTGGTGAACACTCGACCTGTGTGAACCACTTCGCTTCTAAGAAGCTTAGCTGAGAATTCTTGCATTACGTTTTTCCTGTTGGGCGACTGACGCTTACACGGAGTGATCTGGGTGCAGGTGACGACGCGCACTGGCATTTCGCAAATCCTCTAGAACACTTTGAAGGTCAGGCGGCAAGTGGCTGTGAAAGGTGACCGGTTGTCCCCCCTTCGGATGTTGAAACGAGAGTTGTGCGGCATGTAGAAACGGTCTGTCTAGGCGTTGGACTGCTCGAAGGTGTGGCGGGCTATGGCGACGTTTCCCTCCATACAAGGGGTCCCCTACTACAGGGTGACCAATGGCCTTCAAGTGGACACGAATCTGGTGGGTTCGGCCCGTTGCAATGGATACCTCAATAAAGGATATACCGTCAAGATGTTCGGCTTTAGTCACGCGAGTCTCGGCGTCCCGACTTCGTCGTGAACGAGTTGAAATCTTTTTTCGGTCGACCGGATCACGGCCAATAGGTAGATCGATTCGGCGGCCGGCTTGGACGATACCCCATACCATTACTAAGTAACGTTTGCGAACTTGTCGTTCTCGAAATTGGCGAGAAAGTTCAGAATGTGAATGGTCATTCTTAGCTACCACTATTAGACCGGATGTGCCTCGGTCTAGTCGATGAACAATTCCAGGTCTTCGTTCACCACCGATGCCACTAAGGTCTTTAATGTGATGCAGTAGTGCGTTGACGAGTGTTCCTCGACGATGACCGGCTGCCGGATGCACAACCATTCCTGTGGGTTTGTCGACAACTGCAATATCGGCATCGTCGTACACTATTGTGAGCGGAAGATCTTCGGCACTTGGAGTTGCAGGTTCGGGAGGAGGAATTTTTAGGGTAACGCAGTCACCTTCACGAACCACCGTGCTGACGGCTGCGACCTTGTTGCCCACGTGAACCAAACCTTTTTTTATAAGGCGTTGAATTTGAGATCGTGTCCGGTCGGCGATCTCTGCGGTCAGAACATGATCGAGGCGTCGGCCGGCATATTCCGCGGTGACTTGTATGCGAACGATGTTAACAAAGGCCACTAGGCCGCTCGCAGGTTTGCGTTTGTGTGAGTTGGATTAGGCCTACTAGTTCGCCCTAGTATGATCAGCATGACGATGCTGGTTGGGATGAGGAGTAATGAGACGAACTGAGATGTTGAGAGCAGATCAAGTACGGTTCCCCTTGGGTCTCCTCGATAGAACTCGATCGCGAACCTGGCAGTTGGGTATAAGAGTAAATAGGTCCAGAAGGTTCGCCCTATAAAACCTCTTCCCATCCGTTCAGCTAAGAGCAGACTTCCAAGAATAAGTAATGCCGCTACAGATTCATACAACTGGGTCGGGTGCAGGCTCACACCGAGGGGCGTGCCCACATTTGCTGCAGCAAGAGGGTGACTGAATGTGATCCCTAAGAAGGATTCAGTTGGTTCGCCGTAGCAGCAACCTGCCATCAGACACCCAAGCCGGCCCACAGCTTGTCCGAGGATGATTCCTGGAGCAAACGCATCGCAGGTAGTCCAAAATGGAAGGCCGTGGCGCCGAATGAACCAGAAGGCGACAGCAACAGATAAGAGTAAACCACCATAAAACACTCCGCCAGAGCGGATAATTGTCCAAATCTCACTAGGGTTTTGTCGAAAATGGTCAAATTCAACGACGACCAATAAGAGTTTTGCACCGACCAGTGCGCTAACAATGATGTAGATACCTAGGTCCATGACCTGGTCTCGATTGAGTCCCCTCGCTTCCCCCCTGATCGTTGCGTACCAGAGGCCGGTCAGGTAGGCCGCCGCTAGCAGTACACCGTATGTATAGATACTGATCGGCCCGAGATCAAATAGTTTCGGAAACATTCCTGTCCATCCAAATCATGTCTATGATCAGTAACGACGCGCCGACGGTTATTCCTGCGTCCGCGACATTGAAAGCCCAAAAGTGCCAACCACGCCAATAGAAATCGATAAAATCGACGACATAACCGGCGGTGACTCGATCAATTAGATTGCCGACTGCTCCACCGATTACCAAGGCTAAACCGATTTTCGCAGTCATTCGTGGAATGTCCGATCGCATCGCATAGATACTGATAGCGGTTAATGCTGTAAGGGCTACCAGCGTCATGAAAGCCGTTTTGAAAGGAAAGTTCACATTGTTCAGAAACCCAAAGGCAACGCCATAATTGCGCGCATGAGTAAAGCTCAACAACCCTGGGATGATTTCTATGCTGTCGTATAGCGGGAGCACAGCCCGAACGACGGCTTTTGTAGTCTGGTCGAGGATAGCGACTGTGCCGCCCAGTACACCCAATAAGATTCTTGAGCTATCTAACCTGGACCCAGTGTTCAATCGGCCCATCACTACGATTGTACTCCCAACCCCGTTTCACTTTGCATTTACATCCTCAGATAATGCACTAATGCAACGTTTGCAGAGTCCTTCAAGGGGAGGCTCCGTTGATAGCGAGTCCACATAACGCCAACACCGCGGACACTTTACGCCAGCCACTCGCGCCACATTGATTTCGAGGGAGCCGTCTGGTTCTTGCCAATTGGCGATTGCCATTTTTTCGAGCGTTGTTGATTTACTTGGCATTTCTCCCTCAGTCGCCAAGTCAACTTGTGAGGTAATCAGCAACGTCGGCAGTTCGGTTCGATAGGTCTCAAGTAAGGTCGAGGTTGTTCCCCAGGCTTGCAACATAACGCGAGCTTCAAGTGAAGTTCCAACGGTTTTCTCTTTTCGGAGCTGTTCAAGACGAATGTTGACAGCGTCGCGGATGCTCCTCAATCTGGTCCAGCGCTGGATCAGTTCGCGGTCTATGAATTGATCGGTCCCCGAAGGAAAGTCAGCTAAGTGAACGCTCTCATCTCGATCGCCTGGAAGGTGCTGCCAGAGTTCATCGGTGGTGACAGGCAGTAGAGGTGCCAAGAGACGTGTCAGGCCTTCGGTGATCAAGTAGATTGCGGTTTGTGCTGACCGCCGTTCCGGCGATGCCTCTGCAAATGTGTAAAGTCGATCCTTTGAAATATCGATATAGAAAGCGCTTAAATCGACAGTCAATAGATTGTTAACTGTGTGTGCAATCGTCTGAAAATCGTAATTGTCGTATGCTGTAAGTATCTTTTTTGCAGCATCGCCGTATAAAGCAAGCGCATAGCGATCAAGTTCCTGAAGGTCGTCAATATCAACGCACTCAGAGGGGTCGAAGTCGTATAGATTGGCGATCAAAATTCGTAATGTATTCCGAATTTTTCGGTAGGCTTCGATGACACGGTCAAGGATTTCCTTGCCGATTCTGATTTCTTCTCTGTAGTCGACCATCGCGACCCACAGACGAAGGATTTCGGCGCCACTTTGTTTGATTATTGTTTGTGGTTCAATCATGTTGCCGAGTGATTTCGACATTTTGCGCCCTGACTCGTCGACAACGAAACCGTGGGTAACAACTTGTTTATAGGGAGCTTGTTTATGGGTTGCGATGCCGATAAGTAAAGAGCTTTGGAACCACCCTCGATATTGGTCAGAACCTTCTAGGTAGAGTGCTGCCGGCCACTTCAACTGAGGGTTGTCTGTCTGAATGGCCTCAAGACTCACACCGGAATCAAACCACACGTCGAGGATGTTTTCCTCACGATCAAAGTCTTTTTCTCCGCATTTTGGGCATGTCAGACTCTCGGGTACAAACGCCGCTAGATCGTGCTCGTACCATGCATCAGCGCCGTGACGGGCAAAAACGGCTTCGGTGGAGTCAATGACGGCTGGGCTTAGGATGGCTTCGTCGCAGGACCGACACCGCAGCGCCGGTATTGGTACACCCCATGAACGTTGCCGAGAAATGCACCAGTCTGGGCGCGTTTCAAGCATGCCTCGAAGGCGTTCTTCTCCCCAGCGTGGGAACCAGCCAACCTGTGTAATCGCATCAACGGCTTGGGTTCTGAGATTGAACACGTCGGTCTCGGGTTGGGTGTTGGCAGCTGGAGCACCATCCATGGAGATAAACCATTGAGGGGTGGCCAAGAAAATAACTGGGCGGTGACAACGCCAACAATGCGGGTACGTATGACTAAAGTCATGTCTGTGCCGTAACCGTCCTGCCGAGCGAAGTGAATTCTCAATCTCGGGGTTTGCGTCGAAGACGCGCATTCCTGAAAACTGCGCCACTTCGTCCGTAAATCGACCACTCGAATTGACTGGTGCATAGACATCGAGACCATAACGTTGTCCTGTCAGAAAATCGTCGGCACCATGTCCAGGAGCAGTGTGAACTGCGCCGGTTCCTTGTTCCAATGTCACGTAATCCGCGAGCACCGCTATCGAGTCACGGTCGTAAAGTGGATGCCGGAATCGTAAGCCCTCTAATTCTCGGCCTTTGAATCGTGCAACAGGTGTTTCAAAGACCTGTCCTACGGTTTTGCCAACTGCTTCTGCCAGTTGTTCAGCGACGATGACCACCGTGCCAGAAGTGTTGTAGGCTGCGTAATCGAATTCAGGATGGAAGGCGATCGCAAGATTCGAGGGGAGTGTCCACGGTGTAGTTGTCCAAATCATGACAGACACGGAGCGCCCGTCCAATGCAGGGGCTATATCGGTCAATTGGTTGGCACTACTATCGGCTAGCGGGAAGTCTACGTAGATTGAGGGCGAGGTGTGCGGTTCGTAATCCACCTCGGCTTCGGCCAGTGCTGTACGGCAGTGAACACACCAATGTACGGGTTTTTTGCCTTTGTATACCAAACCCTTTTGTACGAGCGTGCCGAGTGCCTTCACAATTGCTGCTTGATAACTGAAGTTCATCGTGAGGTAGGGTGAGTCCCACTGTCCGATGATTCCAAGACGCTTAAAATCGTCCCGCATCAACGCTACATATTTTTCAGCATACGTTCGACATTCGCGGCGAAAATCAGCGACACTTAAATCACGTTTCTTTTTTCCCAACTTCTTGTCGACTTGAAGTTCGATCGGGAGGCCGTGGCAGTCCCAACCTGGCACGTACGGTGCGTCAAATCCAGCCATGGTGCGTGCTTTAACAATGAAGTCTTTTAGAATCTTGTTCAGCGCCGTTCCGAGATGAATCCGGCCGTTCGCATAGGGCGGTCCGTCGTGAAGAACGAAACGTGGACAACCCGCCCGTAGTGCACGAATTCTTTCGTACAGCCCAATCGACTCCCAGCGGTCAATGGCTTTTGGTTCCGCGGTTGGAAGACTGGCTTTCATTGAGAAGCCAGTCCGGGGCAGGTTCAGTGTGTCCTTCCAGTCGGTCATGGGAAAAATGAGCCTCATTGTAGTTCAAAGCTCGTGAACTTCGCCGGACAAGACGGTCTGTCTTAGACAAGGGCTTATATAATGACCGGGAACTAAGTGCCACCGAGTATTCAATAAAGTGGCTGAATCGTCGAAAGCCTAGAACGTTCGGTTGGTTTCAATCGAGCTATACGGAGTAAAAAAGGGACGCAGTGTCGGCAACAACAGTTTTCTTTGATGTCGACTTCACGTTGATCTATCCCGGGGCGAAGTTTGATGGAGAGGGGTATCGTCGGTTTGGTGTCCGCCACGGATTAAAGATTGATGCTTCTCTGTTTACTGAAGCTGTTGCATCGGCAGCGGTCGAGTTGGATACGAAGTGGGATGAGCTATATCGGCCTGAAATTTTCATAAGGTACGCTAAATGTGTACTCGAAAACATGGGAGGAATGGGTCCATTTCTCGACCCGTGCGCTCGTGAAATTTATGATGAATGGGCCGTCTGTAGTAATTTTCTACTGTACGACGATGTTCGATCCACGTTTGAAGACCTGTGTGCCGACGGTATTCGAATTGGTCTAATTTCCAATACCCACCGCTGTTTGCAAACGTTTCAAAGTTACTTCAAGCTCGAGCATTATATCGTCGCTGCGCTTTCATCTTCTGAACACGGCTATATGAAGCCTCATCCGAGTATTTTTAAAGCGGCACTTAAGCTTGTTGATGCAATTCCCGCTGAATCCGTGATGGTTGGCGACAGTATGAGCCACGACATCCGTGGAGCTCAGCAGGTAGGGATGCAGGGTGTGTTACTCGATCGCGCCGAGAATGGTGTTTCAAACAACGACGGTCAAGCTCCAGTTATTCAGACTCTGGCGCAGTTACCCGCTGTGCTTCTGGCTTTGTAGCAATTTATCAGCATGCAGGAATCTAACCCGGAGGCCAGTCCATAGGTCGTCCTGCAAAAAGATGGAGGTGGATGTGAAACACCGTCTGTCCGGCGTTTGCATTGCAGTTAAAAACAGTGCGATAGCCGTCATTCGCATGTCCGAGTTCCTTGGCTATCGCTGCGGCCCGCCTCACCATATCACCCACCATCGTGTCATCGGCAGCTGATAGTTCATTCAACGTTGCTATATGGGTCCGCGGGATGACGAGTACGTGGGTAGGCGCCTGAGGATTAATGTCTCTGAAGGCAACAAGTCGATCATCTTGATAAACAATTGTCGCAGGAATCTTGTTGCTTGCTATCTTACAGAAGAGACAGTTTTCTGACATTGGCTAGTAACCTCGAAAGAGTGAGTCAGGAATTGTGACGTCGTAAGGTTATGACACGGGCGATTCCCTGGAGGTCGTTTCGAGTTTTGATTATCTCAAGCTGTCTGGTCGTTTCTAGAAATACGGATAATGCAGGCGCTTGGCCTGAGCCGATTTCAAGGATCAGATTACCGCCATTCTTGAGTCGAAGGGAAGCTTCACGTAGTAGTTGCGTGATGAGTGCAAGCCCATTGGTGCCACCGTCAAGTGCCACGCGTGGTTCAAACTGTCGAACTTCTGGCGGCAACTGTGAGATTTCCATGGTTGGGATATAAGGCAGATTCGCGGTGATGATGTCAGGCGGCTCGTAAACACCCTGAAGAAGGGGTGCGCAGACCCACTGAATTGAGTCATCTACGCCGTGGCGTTTTGCATTGTGTCGGGCCACGGCAATGGCTAGGCTTGAAACGTCAGTTGCCGTAATTTGAGCGCTGCTAGTTTTCGCGACTGCAATAGCGACACACCCAGAGCCTGTTCCAACATCCACGACATGGGGTCTCGTTTGGTCGTTTTTGTTGACGCGAGTGATGGTTTCTTCGACGAGAAGTTCCGTTTCTGGACGTGGCGTAAGGACATCTCTCGTTACTGTGAACTCAAGACCCCAGAATTCGCGCTGTCCTGTAATGAGTGCAACTGGTTCTCTCTGAACGCGCCGGTCAAGCATTCCACGATAGCGGTGGACGAATTCAGCTGGAACTGAGCCCCGCGCGTTAGATATATAAGTTGCTCGGTCCCAGCCTAGCGCATTGCGCGCCAACACTTCTGCGTCACTCGCCGCTTCTTCGTTTGTTAGACCGGCTGAGAGCAAGTCCAACCGGCCTGCGGCAACGTGGTCGCGAACCGTTTTCATTTCACAGGCTCAGTTTCTTTGAGTTGTTCGGATTGAAAGTGGGTGACAAGGGTGTCAAAAATTTCGTCCGTATCTCCGTCGAGCATCTGTGCCAATTTGTGGGTGGTGAAACCGATTCGATGATCGGTGACACGGTTTTGTGGAAAGTTGTAAGTGCGAATTTTTTCCGATCGCTCGCCAGTTCCAACCTGTGTTCGGCGGTCTTGAGCGATCTCGTTCTGCTGCCGTTGCATTTCCATTTCGTAGAGGCGTGACCTGAGAACTTTTAGCGCCTTTGCTTTGTTCTTGATTTGCGACTTTTCGTCTTGCTGGGATACGACGAGGCCCGTCGGAATATGCGTAATTCGTACCGCCGAGTATGTTGTGTTGACACTCTGTCCACCAGGTCCACTCGAACAGAACGTGTCAATCCTCAGATCTTTCGCATCGATTTGAACATCAACATCTTCCGCTTCTGGCAAAACTGCCACGGTCGCTGTCGAGGTATGGATGCGGCCACTGGCCTCGGTAGTTGGAACGCGTTGGACGCGGTGCACGCCGCTCTCGTATTTAAGTCGGCTGTATACACGCTGACCCTCGATAAGAGCGATGATCTCTTTTATAGCTCCAACGCCGGTCTCATTCAATGAGAGCACGTCAACTCTCCAGCCATGAGTTTCCGCAAATCGTGAGTACATCCGAAATAAGTCGGCTGCAAATAATCCGGCTTCATCACCACCTGTTCCTGCTCTGATTTCGAGGACGACATTACGTTCGTCGTTGGGATCCTTTGGAAGGAGGAGAATCTTAATCTCTGCCAGCAACGACTTCTGACGTTCCTCCAGTATGATCAATTCCTGCTTCGCAAGCTCTCGAAGTTCTGGGTCGTCGTCGTGGCCGTCGGTTAATTCTTGAGTTTCGGCAGCTTCAGTAGTTGCTGCTTTGTAGTCTCTGTATTTTTCAACTAAAGGTTGAATTTCAGACAAAGCTTTAGAGTGTTTCCGGTACTCGCTTGGATCAGACAGAACTGCTACGTCACTAACCAACGTGATTAATTCATCGTATCGAGACTCTACCTCCTTGAGTTTGTCAAACATCGGTTACATGAGTGAGGTTTGAATTATTGGATTGACCACCAGATACAGGTGGTAAAAAAGCAACTTCATCACCGTCGGATAAAGTGCAGTCCAACTTGGCATAGTCTTCGTTGACGGCAGTCGAAATGACATCACGATACTTAGCTAACTCGCTATGTTGTGCAGCCAATGAATCCCACAGAGATCCAGCTGTTGCATTTTCGGGTAAATCTATGTGTAACTCGCTTGAGCCAGCGATATCTCGCAACCGAGCAAACAATCTAACAGTTACACGCATGCTCGGCGATACGCGTCTTCCCGTGCGTCCTCATCGTCTGGGTCAGCCGTTGCACCTTCGACCCAAATGTCGCCACCTTCGAAAAACTCGTGTTTCCATATTGGCGCAATTTGCTTGATACGTTCAATCGCATAGCGACACGCGGCAAACGATTCAGCTCGGTGAGGAGATGACACCGCGATCGCGACACTTGTCTCGCCAACGGCCAGAACTCCGAGCCGATGATGGAGCGCCATAACGATGCCTGGCCATCGGCTTTGTGCCTCTGTTTCAATTCGTTCAAAAGTTTTAATTGCGAGTGGTTTATACGCCTCATACTCAAGTCTTAATACCTGCTTACCTAAATTCTGTCCTCTTACTTGGCCAATAAACGAGGTGACGGCACCCTGTCTTGCCAACGTCGAATTTGTGACGTCATAAACAGCTTGGACGACCTGCTCAATTTTGAGCGGGTCGTTCGTTATGATAAAAGGTGAGACAACCATTTTCGGAGTATATCAGCGAAGATCGAACTCGTCTTACTTCGACAGTTCTAGGCGCGCATGTTCTAGTTAATAGCTGTTATCCAGCCCCATTTGCTTTGTCGTGCTTTGTTAGAATTTTCTCCCCCGCTCCGATTGTTATGCTTCGTTGCATTATTTCAAAAACATAAGACTTTGCCATATTAACGGCATCAGGCAGCGGCTGGCCCTGTGCGAGAGCTGCAGTAATAGCGGCACTGAATATACAACCGGTTCCGTGTGCGCTTGATTGCGTCAAGCGAGGTCGTGCAAACTCAATTACATCGTGACCGTCACAGAATATGTCAATTGCGTTCTCAGAATAAAAATGCCCTCCCGTTATCACAACTGCGCCGACGCCAAGGTCGACAATACTTCGTGCGGCGTCACGAGCATCGCTAAGTGATTTTACTTGACGTTCACTGAGCAGCTCTGCTTCCATCCGGTTCGGAGTGATGCAAGTGGCTTTTGGCAGCAGTTCAGTTCTCAGTGGCCCAATGGCTTCAGTGTCCAGGAGTCTTTGCCCACTTGATGACACCACGACCGGATCGATGACAACCGATGGAATATGAAGGTCTGTGATCTGTTGTGCCACGACTTCAACAACACTTCGATTGCTTAACATTCCTGTTTTTGCCGCGCTAACACTGATGTCCGTGACGACCGTCTCGATTTGACTGGCGACGATGTTGGTTGGCACTTGATGGATGGTGTTCACGCCGGTCGTGTTCTGACATGTGACCGCGGTTATAGCGCAAACGCCATGGAGGCCATAGTCGTTGAAGGTTCTTAAGTCGGCCTGAATTCCGGCTCCGGCACTTGAGTCACTGCCAGCGATCGTGAGGACCGTTTTCATGGGATAACATAAGTTTACGTGTTAACCACGTGTCACATTAAATAGCGTCAGGCGTTGGGACGAACTTTCGCATCGGAGGCCGGCTGTATCCTTGTTCGATGGCGCCGAGGTCGAGTTGGCAAGTGCCAAGGTCTTCAATGGGAAGCAGTTCGAAAGGTGTCGGGTTCTGGACTGCGATGCATTTGAGGTAACCACCGCACTGTTGGCAAAGTTCCAAATGCTGTGACGACTGCTCTGGGTTATTTGCTGCTTTGATAGGAGAAGCGTCGCTTGTGTCACAGTAAATGCATTCTGCATCTATGTTTGTCCAAGCTGCGCCGCAGAATGAGCAGCGAAGTAACTGCTCTTCCTGTTGGTTGAGAATTCTTTCACGGAAGGTTGGCCAAGAACCGCAAGCGGCGCAGAAACCTTGACTTCCGCCCCAGAGAGGCAACGGTCCAACCTCGTGCTTTCGGTGCAGATCCGTCAATAGTTTGTGCTGAAGGCGATTCGCGACTGGCCCGGCGGCGAGTTCAGCTACTAGCCAGAGTAGGTCGGGTGCAATGCCTAAGTGGTGAGCTTTGGTGCGTATCGCCTCCTGTTGCCGTCCCAGTGACGCTGCTAGGAGTGACCCTATGTGGATCTGTCCTTGTTCTAAGATGGTACCCAGCCGTACAGCGCTACCCCCGGCTTCGCCAGACGCTAAATCTTCACAAAACCCAAGAACGAAAGGTTCAATGTTGGTACTGTCAACTTCAATCGTTTCATCGATTAGGACTGGTATTTTTTGCTCTAGTTTTGCAGCGATAGCCATTGAATCTAGATCAAACGTCACCGGAAGCTTCTGGTCGATGACAAATCCAAGCTTGAAGCTTCGTTTTATGACACGCCGCTGCATTTCAATCGCTGGAAGAAGATCAGGGTAACGGATTGAAAGTTGGTCCCATCGTTGCTCGGCAAGGTCCAGCGATTTGTTTGAGTCATTCGTGTAAGTCATTTCTGATAAAGAACTTAACATGATGAAAGGGGAACTTGCATTCCAATTTCTCTTGAAGCATACGGAAAACGGTCAGTATAATCGTTCAGATTGGAGAGTGAGTCTAAATGATAACGACAGCGATAGATACACCGATTAGCGTGAGTGATGCTGCAGCGGGGAAAATCTCGGAGCTGCTGTCTGATGAGAATAAATTAAGTGCAGGTCTTCGGGTATTCGTGCAAGGTGGCGGATGCTCTGGCTTTCAGTACGGCTTAATGATTGAAGAAAGCACGGGTGATGCCGAGGCTGATGAAATCTTCAAGTCGAATGGAGTCAAGATCTTTGTTGACCCGATTAGTGTGCGTTACCTTTCAGGAGCACAGGTTGATTTTGTCGACAATCTGACGGGTGGTGGTTTTACCATTAAGAACCCGAATGCTAAGACGACGTGTGGTTGTGGTCAATCATTCGGCGTCTAAACCATAGAGTTGCTGAGTTTCTTCTTGTGGTGTAGCGCCGCGTCCTTTCCTATCAGCTGAGATGGAACCGCAGTCTGAATACCTTAATCGCCTCAGGCCATCGGGTGGCCGTCGGTCCACGAAACGTGAATTAATCGTCAATGTGTTTCTTGGCCAGCAGGGACATTTAAGTGCCGATGACCTAGTGACTCTTATTAGGGCAAAAGATGACAAGATCAGCCGGGCGACTGTGTATCGAACGCTTCAGTGGATGGTGTCGGCCGGTATCGCCCGCAAGGTTGATTTTGGTGAGGGACGCTTTCGTTTCGAGCACTCCTACCGCCATCCGAGACATTTCCACCTCATTTGTAAGACGTGTAATCGGTCGTTTGAGTTTTTGAGCTCAGACATCGAAACCCTCATTGAAGAGATTTCGACGGCTCGCCATTTTTCCTCTCGTCAGAGTGTCGTTCAAGTATATGGAACCTGTGAAGAATGTCAGACAGGGCGACGGCAACCTGGAGGGACGGTGCCTACGGAGCTTTTGTTTGCGCGTGATGCATTGAGGATTGCTATTGCAACTGAGCGAAGCGGCTTAGATTTTTATACCCGTGCCGCGCAGGTCACGAATGACGCTCGCGGGAGGCGCGTTTTTAAGCGTTTGGCTGAGGAAGAAAAGGAGCACCTGGGTAAACTGGAACTACGTTACAAAGAACTTTTGGATCAAGATCCCAGTCTTGAATCTCGTCCTACATTCCTGTTTTTTAAGGGAGCTGCGAATGGTCTGTTTGCGGCTGGTGCCGACGACCTGGATAAGATTGTCGATGATAAAGAAGCATTGATGATTGGGATTCGGTGCGAACGGGGCTCTCATCGTTTTTTTAGACGTTATGGTGAACGTTTTGAGGATTCAGAGGGGAAGCAGATTTTTCTAGAATTTGCCGACGAAGAGCGTGAGCATCTTGAGTTACTTATCCGAGAGTATCGTTCCTTGGTGAAACGTCAGTCCAAATCCACCGTCCGGCGGCGCGTGGCAAAGAAGAACGCCACAACTCACGCATAGGGTGCATCGCAAACGGTGGTCGACCTTCATCTCCATACAACAGCATCGGATGGGTTGCTCAGCCCAGAAGAAGTTGTTGATCGGGTCAACAAAGCAGGCATCAAAAATTTTAGTGTCACCGATCACGACACCATGGCGGGTGTCTCAGCGGCAGCCGCTGCGGCCTCGAAACTAAAGCTTGATTTTATTCCTGGGATTGAAGTTACGGCTGTCATTGATGGTCGAGATGTTCACGTTCTCGGCTACTTTCTGGATATATCGCCTCCAGGTCTGGATGTGTTTCTTCGGGCACAGTGTGATGATCGGATTGTTCGTGCCCGCGCCATGGCCGAAAAATTGAAGGCGTTGGGTATGCCAATTCCTATTGATTCAATCGTCCAATCGACAAAATCTAAGAAACAGTCTCTGGCGAGGCCTCTGTTAGCCCGTGCCCTCGCAGATGCAGGGTATGTGACCGGAATAAAAGAAGCGTTCGACCGCTGGATCGGTGATCGTGGTCCGGCTTACGTTCCTCGTAAGGGGTCTTCCCCTGAAGACGTCGTGCGTCTCATATCAAGAGCAGGAGGCGTTTCATCTTTGGCCCACCCCGGCTTATTAAAACGGGATGATCTAGTGCCGAGCCTCAAACGAGCAGGGTTGGCTGCTCTTGAGGTTTATCATCCAGATCACAAGTCTTCAAAGCGGTTACACTACCGCAAACTGGCGAATCGGTGGAATCTACTGATGACTGGAGGATCCGATTTTCATGGCGATGACCATCATCGTGCTTCCAGTTTTGGTTCAGTTGGTCTTCCAGATGAAGAATTTAGATTGTTGGCCGAACGCCTGCGCGCGATACATGGGGCGGTTTCTGCTCGACGATGATGTTGCCTTCCGGACCTTCCGAGTTTGTGAAGAAGCGGTTGGAAGATCTTCGTCCATCGTTAGGGTCCAATCCTTTAGCCTTGGATGTGGCAATGGGATCAGGTCGAAACAGTGTCGAATTAGTCCGACATGGATTTCGAGTGTTTGGTGTTGACCGAAATCACGATCGACTTAAAGTGGCCAGAGATCAGATTCTAGGTTGTGGCGGCCAGCCGGAGATTTGGGTGGCCGATCTGGAGGTAAGCCCGCTACCGAAATGTTATTTTGACCTGGTCATTTGTTCCCGCTATCTCCAACGAACCTTGTGGCAAGGTCTCCGCCACGCGGTGGTGCCAGGTGGGTTTGTTCTATATGAGACTTTTACGATTTTTCAGCGTCGTTACGATTGGGGTCCCCGCGCGGAAGAGCACCTCCTAGCATCTGGAGAACTGCAGCAAGCCTTTTCTGGCTGGGATGTGTGGGCCTATGAAGAGCGGACCACACCGGCGGCGGAAGCCAGTCTTTTAGCGCGAAGGCCCGACTCCTCACTGATATGATCAACGCATGTCGGCTGCTTTAATTACAGCGACGGGGCTGGGTCTCCTCGGATTAGTTTACGCAGCGGTGGTTGGTTTCTTGGCTGCGACCTCTGATGCTGTTTTCCAGCACGTAAGTGTCGGAATTTTTTCCACATTGATTATGCTTTTATCGCACTCAATGACAATGTTCTATTTGATTGGTAAAGGTAAGGCCGTGCGCGAAGCCGTAGCGGAAGGACAGTTATCACCGGACCTGTATACGGTGGTGGCTGCGGCTAGAAAACCTGTGTTTTCGATTGCCACGGTTGCTATGTTCCTGACGATGTTTACCGCGATTGTAGGCGGCGGTGTGGATACTGGAACTCTTCCAGCTGGCGTACACTCGATATTAGCGATTTCCGCAATTGCAGCAAATTTTATGGCACTTCGAACGGAGGTGGCAGCAATGTCGCTGAGTTCTCGGATTGTTGACCAAATCAATGCTCTCCTGAACGATACCGAATCGCAATAGCGCTCGTGAGTACGAAACATCAAGAAAACAAACGACGTCTCCTTTTATTTGATATCGATGGCACCCTGTTACTTTCAGGAGGGGCTGGCACGCGCGCGCTGAACAGAGCTTTCTTGGAGTTGTTTGGGAGACCCAATGCTTTTGACCAAATCCCGGTTGCTGGGCGAACCGACCCGCTTTTACTTAATGATGCCGTTCGTCGAACTGGGCTTGTTCTGGACGAATCTCAACGCCAAGCGTTTCAGGACCGATACTGTGATTTGTTGGAGGTTGAGATTCTGAAGCCGAATCCGCGAAAACGTCTTATGCCCGGAGTCAAACATTTGCTAGGTCGGTTACAGAAGCAGCGAGACATTTATCTTGGCCTATTAACCGGAAACTACGCTCGTGCGGCAAAGACAAAGCTCAAACATTTTGGGCTTTGGTCATTCTTTTTCTCTGGTGCCTATGGCGAAGATGGCGCCGAGCGCAACGATCTTTTCCCAGTTGCCCTAAAGAGGGCTCGTGCACTCGGAATTGTCATTGGTTCTCCCGAAAATGTTTTTGTTGTCGGTGATACACCCCTTGATATTCTTTGTGCTCAGGTCGGCGGCGCCCAGTCAATTGCAGTCGCCACGGGCTCGTACGATGTAGAGACCCTTAAGAAGAAGGGAGCCACTATTGCGCTTTCTGATCTCAGTCGTCCAGACGAGTTTCTTTCGATTCTTAATTTTTCCAGACGTCCCGGGTTAGCGACTGACAGTCTGGAGGGATAGATGTACCCGCGCAACCATGTGCATGTATCCGCCAACTCTGGCATATTTGTCGTCGGCCGCCGTTTGAAGGTAATTGATTGCTGCTTGACTGTTTCCCAGTGCTTCCGCATGCAAACCGAGATACAAATTGGCGAAGAACTCAGCACTCAATTCACCTTGAGTCGCAGCCAAAACTTCATTTGCTGTTAGTTCGCCGGCAAAGAGACCGTAGACTTCCTGCATTGGGCGACGTGAGTCAGGACCCACCGGGAGAAGTTCTAATTTGGCTTGCTCGGGTGATTCTAATAGAGCGACACATAAGAAATGCCATGCTGCATTTTCGACGTCGTTCGGGTTGTAAGTGCGATGCGATTCGAATTGCTTGCGACAGTCTTCGTATCGTCCAGCGTAATACAAGACGATGCCACGTTGCCAAAGGCGAGGTATGGCGCTTGGTGCCAGTTTTACTAATTGATCAAAACCATCAGCCGATTTCTTGATGTTTCCTAAAAAGAAATCACGAACGGCTTGGTTGAAGACGACATCTGGATCATTGCTGGACTCAGGTGGTTGAGCAGCAGGCGCCATCGCAGTGAGGCCAAGGACCCAGACAATAGCCAGTTGAGGAAGCAACAGCTTTCGTCTTTCTGGTCTCATGGGTGCAATCATAGTGCTATTTGGCGCATCTGTGGTACCTTCCCCACATGTCGCGGACGGAACATTGGTGTCCACGGGTAATGTTCTTATGCTTTCTCCTGGCTGGTGGTCTAGGATGCCGCGAATCCGTCCCAGCCACTGAGCAGCATGCGGGCTCACTTCGTTCTACTGAGATGCTCTTGGACAATGAGGAGTACTCGATACTGGAAATGGCCACTGCACACGGCGCTTTTACCATCGAGGTCGCAGTTGATTCAGATGCCGATACTCTGGCGATTGCAGAACAGTTAATTGCGCCGATTGTCACTCAATATGTAGAAATCTTAGTGTATTTCTATGATCGGGCCGATGATGGTGAATTGCCGTTGAGCCGTGTGCAGTGGACTAATGAGGCAGGATTCACCGAGGTGGACTACGAATGAGGTTAAACCAATGAAAAAAGTTTTAAAGCTGACGCTGGATGATGCCAGGGTCATGATGGCTGCCGCCGAAGCTAAATCTCGAGAAATCGGTGTCGATATGGATATTGCTATTACTGACGATAGTGGCAGTCTACTAATGTTCCATAGGATGGATGATGCCAGGATCACTAGTATTGAAGTGGCGATCAGTAAGGCGTTTACGGCCGCTGCCGCGCGCAGATCAACCCGTGCCTACGGGGAAATCAGTGGACCAGGTGGACCTGCTTTCGGGATTCATGTCAGCCACCAAGGTCGCTTCATGGTGGTGGCCGGGGGTCTTCCTATCTTTGTCGACGACCAAATCGTTGGCGGTGTGGGATGTAGTTCAGGTCATCCAGACCAAGATGAGCAAGTGGCCCAGGCTGGAATTGCTGCATTCATGGAC
>CAZUZW010000026.1:0-12655 GCA_964624855.1 uncultured Vicinamibacteraceae bacterium | reverse complement strand
TCATCCAGACCAAGATGAGCAAGTGGCCCAGGCTGGAATTGCTGCATTCATGGACGAGGTTGCTCTCCGCGAAGCGACTGCAGAGCGGAAAACGTCATAAGAACAATTGATTTTCGGCGGTTTGTAGGTATTGATGGTGACGAAGTCACCGTGTTTTATTTTTCGACTTGATCTCTTCGAGGACAGTGGTAGTCTAGTTGAGGTTTCAACTAATTAGTGCCTAAGTTCTACTAGCAGAACAACTTTTCAAGGAGGTGGTTCTGCCATGGCAGACATGAAGATCATTGACATAAATTCTGATGGCGACGTAAATCCTGACCAGGGTTTTTCAAGGCGAAGTTTCATAAAAGGAGTTATCTCCACCGGAGCTGTTGTTTCATCAAGCAACTATATGTTTCGGGGTTCTGGGCAGCTCTCAGCTCAGTCATCGGCTGGTTCGGTTGGCCGGTTGTTGACATTAAACGTCAATGGTCAGAGTCGTAGAGTAGATGTCAGTAAGCAGGAAACGCTTGCAATGACGCTTCGGTACAAACTGGGTCTCACTGGGACAAAAATCGGTTGTGATCGGGCGGAATGTGGTAGTTGCACGGTTCTCGTTGACGGTGTGCCCCATTATGGGTGTTCGGTGTTGACACACAATGTACGTGACAGGCAGGTAACAACGGTTGAAGGCCTAGAAAGTTCAGACGGTACTTTGCATCCTGTGCAGCAGGCGATTGTTGACGAACAGGGTTTTCAATGCGCGTTTTGCATGTCTGGTTTTATCATGAGTTCCGTTGCGTTGTTGGATGAGAATCCGAATCCAACTCGGCAAGAAGCGGCGCAAGCGCTGTCTGGAAATCTTTGTCGCTGTGCCGACTATGAGAAGATTTTGACGTCTGTTATGCGGGCGGCTGAATATACGCGGAGGTCCTAGATGGCTGACTACAAACTAATCGGGAAGGATTTCAGCACTCCAGACCTAGTAGCTAAAGTGACGGGCCGTGCTAAGTACGCCGAAGATTTTCGGGCTGAAGGGATGCTTTTTACGAAGTTGTTTTTGAGTCCGATGCCGCATGCACGCGTTCGGAGCATTGACGCCAGCGAAGCACTTGCCATGCCAGGTGTCGAAGCGATTTTGACGGCGGATGACCTGCCTGAAGCCGAAGCACCGAATGAGGTGGGACTGACCAATGAACCCATGTACGAGGGTGAGCCTATTCTGGCGGTCGCGGCAACTGACGAGTTGACGGCGGCGGAAGCCATAGAGCGTATTCATGTAGACCTAGAACCTCTGCCATTTTGCCTCGATCCGTTAGATAGCCTTCGGCCTGGAGGCCCCAACGCCCGATTGGACGGAAACTCAGTAGTCGACGGTGCAGTGACGACCCTCAAATGGCAAGAGTCTGATTTTTTAGACGCAGCCGAGGGTCAGCTTCCAATCGGAGAACCGACAGACCAGTGGGAATTCGGTGATGTCGAGACTGGGTTTTCTGATGCTGACTTTGTTATTGAGGAGACGGTTTTTCATCAGTCTTTGTCTCATCAGCCACTTGAGACCCGTACAACAATGGCTCATTGGCAGAACGGCAAGGTCTATGTCTACCCGTCCGTTCAGAGTACCGCGCGAGCAGTGGGTCCTGTTGCTCGATGGGCTGGTGTGAGTCAGAAAGATGTCGTAATTGTTAACGAGTACACCGGTGGTGGTTTCGGGAGCAAAATTAGTGGATATCCGCAGTTGGTGCTTCCGATTCTGCTGTCCAAGCAGACCGGAAAGCCGGTCATGATGCGTGTGACACGCCGTGAAGAGAACTTTTTTGGACGTGCTAGGCCTGGTTTCCAAGGTCGGGTCAAAATAGGTTTCCGGCGAGATGGGCGTATAACCGCACTGGACCTGTTCTTGATTCAAGATGGGGGTCCCTACGGCCGGTCGGGAGATTTTCTGTCGGCGGGGCGAATTGCGTCGTTGGCTTATCAGCCGCTGAATATGCGTGCCCGCGGTGTGACCGTGTTTACGAACACTCCTCCGAGAGGTGCTCAGCGGGCTCCGGGCGGAGCTCAATCTATCACGATGTTGTCGCCGGTTCTTGACAAAGCCGCTAGACAGCTCGGAATCGACCGAGCAGACCTACTGCGAATCAATGCTCCAGAAGGTCAGGCCGAATACAACGAGCGTGATGGTTCTCGTGTCAACGTGTCGAGTGCGTTCGTCAAAGAAGCAATCGACAAGGGCGTCGAATTATTTGGATGGCGTGAACGACAAGCGCGGAGTGGCCAGCGTCGCGGTTCTAAGGTTACCGGAACCGGTATTGCCTTGAGTACGTATTCAGGTGGTAGTTCTGGTTATGACGGGCTTGCGGTTATTAAGCCGGACGGTAAGTTGTATATCCAAACTGGCGTTGGGAATCTTGGAACCGGTTCATTTGCAGATACTTGTCGAGCATACGCCGAAGCGATTGATATGCCGTGGAACAAGGTGGAGATTGCTTGGGGTGACACGGCCAAGCACTTACCTTGGAGTTCGTCGCAGGGTGGCAGCCAAACTACCCATGCTCACACACGGGCCAATTGGGCGGCAGGACAGGATGCCAAGAGAAAATTTCAGGAAATTGCGGCTCGTGATTTTGGCGGTGCGCCAGAGGAGTACGAGCTAGGAAATGAGAGAGTGTTTCGCCGTGGGAACCGATCTCAAGGAATGACCTATGCCCGAGCGGCGGAGCGAGCTATCGCGTTGGGCGGAAGATATGATGGCCACGAATTACCCGATGATATTAATTCTATGACGGTAGCCTCAGCACAAGCTTTGGCTGGGCAAGGGTTAATGGGGGTTGCTAAGGACAACTATGGTCTTGGTGGGCGGACCATGTCATTCGTGGTGGGACTAGCTGAGGTTGAAATTGATGTGGAGACCGGCGAGATAAGTTTAGTTGATTACGCTGCCACAACGGATTGTGGTCGTGTCTTACACCCAGCGACGTTGGGTGCTCAAATCCTTGGGGGAGGTATTCAAGGTTTTGGTATCGCGCTTAGTCAGAAATGGGTTTTCGATCGGCGCTGGGGCCTACTGGTATCGAAAAAGTTCTATTCGAATCGGCCGCCGGGCATTACCGATATTCCTTTGGAAAAACCTATGCAATGGGCAGCCGTTGACAAAGCCGACCCGTTTACTCCGGTTGGCTCGAAGGGTATCGGTGAGCCTACCGTTGGTGCTGGTGCTGGTGCTGTTCTGTGTGCCATTGCTGACGCGATGCAGGCAGTAGGAAACGGGTATTTCCATCGCTCGCCAGTCTCACGTGACATGATTTTGACGGAGCTTGAGCAGCTTCCCGCGGCACACGGCCGATTAACGACGCACGTGTAGGAGGGAATACGACATGGCAATTATTCGCGACGTGATGCCGGCGTTTGAGTTGGTTCAACCTACGAGCGTAGATGATGCAATGGCTCTTCTTGACCAGCATGGAACAGATGCTTGGGTTTTTGCTGGTGGGCTCGATAGTCTTGACTGGTTCAAAGATCGGGTTAAGACACCGAAGGTGGTCGTTTCTCTGAGTGCTGTCGACGAATTGAAACAAATTCGTTCGAATCAAGATGGCTTAGAGATTGGCGCGATGGCAACATTGATTGACGTTATCAACCATCCGGAAGTGAAGTCTGGATATCCTATTTTGGCTGATGCCGCACGGGCAGCAGCGTCACCACAGATTCGGAACCAGGGAACCATCGGTGGGAACGTGGCTCAGGATACTCGGTGCTGGTATTACCGAGATGGCTGGACTTGTTATCGCGCCGGCGGAAATATCTGCTATGCCAGTCCTTCAACTGCGATGAATCGGGAGCACTGTATCTTGGGAGGTAGTCGTTGTGTGGCAGTAAATCCTTCGGACACGGCACCTGTTTTTGTGGCTCTTGACGCCAAGATGGTCATTCGACGTGGAACATCCGAACGGATCGTTGATGCTGAGGATTTCTTTATTGGTCCTGCGGTTGACATCACTCGTATGACCGTATTGGAACCTGGCGATCTGCTGACCTCGATCCGAGTGCCATCTACTTGGGCAGGAAGTCGTCTGTATTACGAAAAGATTCGAGATCGTGGTAGCTGGGATTTTCCGCTCGCGAATATAGCGTCGGCCATGACTGACAACGGTGGAGTAATCGAGCGAGCTAGGGTCGTGGTTAATGGTGTGGCTCCTTATCCAGTTCGACTGAAGGAAGTTGAGGATTCACTGTCCGGCCAGTCAATTAGCGAGAATTTAGCTGAGACTGTTGGCCAGATTGCTATTCGCCGGGTTGAACCTCTGACGCACAACGGTTTTAAAGTCTCGCTGATGAAAAATCTTGTCAAACGCGCAGTTCGGGGTGGTGCAGCGAGCTAATTGGAGTAAACGAGTTACTGAGTTTCAGCCCCCGAGGGTGCCTTCGTCGTCAACCCGCCGTGAGATCTTTTTCTGACAGTCGGTACATACCCATAACGTTGGTTGTGTCGTTGTGGGTCGGTACGCCAAAAAGGCTCCATCCTTACTATCGTAGTTGCATAGCTGACATACATTGGTCAGAGCTGTCCGAGTGTTGGGATTAGGTTTAGTGTCCTGGTGCAGGCCTTGGTGCATATTAACCCCCACGAAAACAAGCACTAGTTAACTGAAGAGCAGATACCGTATTCTCTTTTGCAGTCTCCACTGAATCAATGAAAAATTTTGATGTGGCTAGGTTGTATAACCTAAGGTCTACTGACGTAAGGACTCAGGAACTTCAAGGGATACGATTGGGGTGCGCAGGTAGTTACGGAAATGGCGGAAGCGCCTGGGAGTCGAACCCAGCCCCCCCGCGTTGGCGGGGAGCGACCGATTTTGAAGACCGGGAGGGCCACCGGGCCCCGTTCGCTTCCATAACTTTATCTGTTTGTTTTGTTCAGGCGGAGAACCTTGATTACAAGATTGTCGGGCGGATCACTGGCATGACGGAGCGCGAGGAAGACAACTTCTCGAACTGGAACAAGAGAAATCTAAGTGCTAAGAAAAACTAGGTCTGTCGGCTCAGGACACAGGGCACTAGTTTTCGATCAATCTAACTTCGCCCGCCCGTGGGCCCTTTTGCGATTCCTCAATGGTAAAGTCCACTCTCTGACCTTCTCTTAGAAGCTCAAATACCGCACCACGAACTGCACTACGGTGAAAGAAATGTTCTATACCACCTTCATCGCGGATGAATCCGAACCCTTTGTCAATCAATAGACGTGCGATCGTGCCATTCGACATACCGGCCCTCCGAAGCTGGTCGCGCGAACCTCAAAGACGACGAGGTCAGAGGCTGCGCTCGCGTGAGCCATGGCGGCTCTCCTTGACACCCGTTTGAAGCGCTTACTAACGTATTTGCGCTTCAAAGACGACTTCAGGCTTCAGGGTATTGAGGTATCTGCCAGAAGTCAACCATTTACGCACATTTAGCGGAATTGTATGCCCAATAGACGGCGGCTTGGCAGAGGTCGTCCTGACGGGGTGTTATCTTAACTTTCAGGCGTTGACTTTGTATCCGACACCGTGGCGGTCGACGCTTCGGTGGCTTTGTCAGAGTTGGTTGGCTCAGCAGCTTTTGAAGGCGCGGGTTTTTTGGGTGGTGGAGTCGTGGTCGACGCTCCGGTAGCTTTGTCAGAGTTGATTGGCGCAGCAGGTTTCGGAGGTGCGGGTTTTTTGGGTGGTGGATATGTGGTCCAGAAATGGCGTCCGCATTCTGGACATTCCCAGAACTGATTTGGCGGCCAGTCGTCGTTAGGTCCGGGGTCTTTGAGGTCCATCTGGTTACCACAGCGTTGGCACCGGATTTGAACCTTAACGTCATGCATGGGCGAATTTTACAGTGGGACGCTTCAGTTGGCCAGTAACTTGATTTTAGTGTTCTTGAGTAATGAGTTGTTCGACAACATTCTATCTTCAGCTTGTTGTGAGCGTTAGACTATGAACAGTATGGTAAGTAAGGCTGTGAGTGGTTGCTGACTAGGGTTTAGAAACGTGGATTTTTGTCTGACATGAGTAACATTGTTCCAGGCATTGTTCTCTGCGGTGGCCGTTCTCGGCGGATGGGCCAGCACAAGGCGTTGTTACCGACTTCTCAAGCTAACGAGACGTTTATTGGCCGGATCGTCAGAGTGCTTCGAGCGGGTGGTGTTGATGATGTCGTCGTCGTTGTTGGACCCCACATGCCAGCCCTAGATGTGGCTTTCACAGGCCAAGAGCCACTACCTCGAGTGGTAATCAACCCGCTTCCTGACCGGGGCCAACTCTCATCATTACTGGTGGGGTTGAGCGTGGTGGACCGGCCAGGTGTTGCTGGAGTGCTTGTCACGCTAGTTGATGTGCCACTAATCGATTCCGAAACAGTATGCCAGTTGAAAGAGTTATATCAACAAACTCGCGCTCCGGTGGTTCGACCCACTCGCAACGGCCGTCATGGCCACCCCGTGATTTTTGATCGCGCTGTGTTTTCTGAACTCAGAACAGCCGATCACGCTGTGGGAGCGAAAGCAGTCGTTCATGCCCACCTGACTGATGCGGTTGAGCTTACCGTTGATTCTGAGGGCTCATTTCTTGATATTGACACCCCGGTGGATTACATGCGTGCATTTAACAGTGCACCTCCCGAAGAAACCGATCGCTAATCAAGTCGATTCGTTGATTGTCCACCAACGGTAGGCTTAGAATAAAAAGTGTGGGCCAGTGGCGCAGTTGGGAGCGCGCGTGAATGGCATTCACGAGGTCACGGGTTCGACCCCCGTCTGGTCCACCATTTCACTTCCCTCACCTCGTGCCGTTCAGGCTAACTGCTTGTCAAGCTATCGTTCCGAACGATTTAGAAACTTTCGACTTTGGCTCAGTCGGTCATTTGTGACGAGCCACCCTAAACCATTGCTACAGGGGTGTACCAGAATTTCAGGGCTGTGTAGTTGTGAACCGATACTCGATTTTATGTTGGGTGAAGCGGTGACGTTACCAATGGCTAAGCTGGTCCAGACGCTACTTGGTGGGCACGCGTAAGAAAGCCCCGCAGGAGTTCAGCAGCTTCAGTTGGGGTGCGACCATAGAAAGGCATGAGGGCGTTCGGTCCGCCTGTCAGTGTGACGAGGCACGCACGCCAACGGTCGGGACGTACAGCCGATACTTCGATCTTGTAAACACGACCGTTAATGGTCTCTTCGAACCGGTGTAATGTCACGTCGACGCGGTCTTCGGGTATTCGGTATGACAGTTGCTTTATGCACTTGTCGATAGACGCAGAATTCTATCGCGATGAGCGGGAACGTCAAGCGAAGTGACAGGCGAAAATTTCATTAACAGGTCGGTATCTGTTGGAACACGGAGTGAACAGAAGCAAGAAAAATTTTTCTTGTCACATTTTCCACAACGATCGCACAACCTTTCAACATCTTTTGCACAGACAGTGTTAACGCCGGGGATAAAACCGTCAATATCGATTCGTTTAAGCAAATGTCTTGCAACGTTTTCAGCTGTTCATTACTGTCCGTATCTTTTCAAACATTCCTGTTCGACGTGGTTCTCGCCAGGCGCACGCCGTTCTAATGACCTTGGCGTTGGCGGCGACAAGCACCTGAGATCTTGCCCGAGTCACACCGGTGTAAACCAGCTCTGACGAGACCAGTTCATGGGTAGTTGGTGGTAATACGAGCAAGACCGTATCAAATTCACTGCCCTGTGATCGGTGGACGGTTAGAGCCCATGCCGTCTCATGGCGCGGCATCGCTTCGATCGCGACGCGACGCGTCTGCCCTGTGCCCGGTACCGGGAAGTAGACACCGGTCTCGTAGCCGCAGACCTTATGCAATACGACACCCACATCACCATTCATCAGTCCACTGTGTTGTGGATCATTTACCGTGACGATCACCGGCCGCCCATGCGCTGTGGGTCCAATACCAACTCCATCCTGCTGCAACCGCTTTTCGATCCTGGCATTCATCCCGGCAGCGCCATACGGTCCGCGATTCAGTGCACAGAGCACGCGAATCCGCGAGAGCGCCTCGAGTGTTTCTTCCGGGTTTGTTGCCTGGACCACTGGCTGGACCTGTGGCCAGATCGCATCCACTGCATCATCAAGTGCATCCGACGTGTAATGCACCGTGTCACCTGGCCGTTCAGCGTCCGTCAGTACCTGTAACGCTGCGTCACCATCATGATTTCTCACGGCGGCCGCTAACCGACCAATGCCTGCATCCACATCGAATCGATAGTTCTGGTCCAGTTCTACGTGCGCCCCATTCAGTAACCCCTCATCGGCAGCTGCCACCAGTTCCCCCAGTACTCGACCGGGCCGAACACTTTCAAGCTGCCGATGATCACCAAGAATGATCAGCCGAGTACCAGTCGCAATCGCCGCGAGTAACCGGTCCCAGAGCATCAGGTCGAGCATCGACGCTTCGTCCACCACAATGATGTCGTAGGGCAACGGGTTTCTGTCATGAAAACGGCACTGACCCGTTGCTCGATTCCATCCGAGTAACCGATGCAGCGTCCGCGTGTCTCGCGCGGCCACTTCAAGCCGAGAGACAACGTCGGTAAAATGGTTATCCAATCCCGCCAACGCATTGCCGATGGCTTCACCGAGACGGCGGGCGGCTTTACCCGTCGGTGCTGCCAACGCCATCCGTAGGTTGGGATCCCGATTCGCCAGTAACACCAGTAACTTGGCTGCCACCGTCGTCTTGCCTGTCCCGGGACCGCCGGTGACGAGTGCGAACTCCCGTTGCACGCCAACCATCGCCACCCGACGCTGCGCCGACTCCGCGCCCGGAAACAGCGTGTCCATCGCTTCTGGGTCGACTCCGTCAGTGATCCGGTCGGCTGTGACCAGTTTCCACAGCCGACCGGCTACGCGACTCTCGGCTTGGTCCAGACGCCACGATTGCAGTCGACGTCCCCGCAAGACTAGTGGTGTCTTCCGGTGCCCATCACTGACGGCCGTACACGTTGCTAGTAGCGTTACCTCTTCAGGTGCGAGGTCAATCGAGGTATGTCCGGCCGCCCACGCGTCGAAGAATCTGTCGACTACGGGCGTTGCCATATCCGGCACCGCCCATCGCCGCTTGAGAAGACGTGTTGCTGCCGAGCTCATGAGTGTTCTCCGTCAAACAACGCATCGAGGTCAGTCAACAAGGCGTCTGGAGGGAGGAGTTCAAGAAGTCCCTCGCTGGATCTCGGTTGTACGCCGCGCAAAAAAACTATGCATCCTGAGGCTGCTGTCGCCGGGGCATCAAACAATCGTAGGTAGCGCCGGAGCGCGACCAGATACAGATGAACTTGGAGGAGATAGTGCTGCGATGCGGCACATTCCCACAGCGCCTTCTGTGCATAATCTTGTGACCTTGACCCCAAGTAATTACTCTTCCAGTCAAGTACGGCCCACTGGTCGTCACTGCGGAC
Source organism: uncultured Vicinamibacteraceae bacterium (assembly GCA_964624855.1). Classification (GTDB taxonomy): domain Bacteria; phylum Acidobacteriota; class Vicinamibacteria; order Vicinamibacterales; family UBA8438; genus CAUZIB01. Next base: position 3,242 of record CAZUZW010000026.1, on the reverse strand, counting down.
GATCCGGTCGATATATCCGGTCAACATACCTGAAACGGCGGAACCGGGTAAGCCGGTCAGACTTTTCGCATACTGTCGTTCGTCGTCCGTTCGCGCGTGTTGAGCGAACGTTTCGGACAATAGGGTTCCAGTGATCGCCGTCGTGCCGAGTGGGAGTAAGAATTCCCATTCCGACAGCGATTTGTCGGAAGCCGCTGCGTCCAGACCGGCTTGCAAAGTTTGAAGCTGGACGGTTTTGAGATGGTCGAGCATCTGTTGCCCTGCGCTTGCGGACTCATCGGAGTACACTCGCTGCCGCTGCAGACTCCGTTTTCCCAGCGGAGTCGGTTCCTCGGCGCCATCCCCCGTTTCCAGTAACTCGTGTAAACAGTTGCCGGCACGAGTCCCTCTGGCAAAATTCCAAAGTGGCACCAAGTCCGTTTGGGAACTTTCTATCTCACTTGGGTTATCAATCGTCACCGCGTTCGCAACGATATCGCGCCGATCCTGTTCCTCATGTCGACCGTGCGCGAGGCTTGAAAAACTACTCACGTTCCACGCGTCAAGGACAAGTGCTGGTGCCGGCCGCGTGCTGAGGTCTTGGTGATCGCGCCGCTGATCTTTCCACGTGTTCAGGGTGGGTACCGGAGGGGGACAGATCGTGATGACGTCCTGGTTGTCGCGACATAATCGCTCAAGTGACTCCTGGTGGGTGCAGGAACCGTGCGCCTGTTTCTTCTCGGACATCGCTGCGCACCAGTCTTCCACGGACTCCGAAGCGGAACCCCTGGTTCGGAGAAGCCAGTCCAGTGCGGTCACCGGCAGCGAGTACTGTTGGCGACCGTACCCGATCGGGCCGGCGAGAATTGTCACACGACGGCATGCCCGGGTGAGTGCGACGTAGGTCAATCGGATCTCCTCTATCAGTCGTGCAGTCTTCACGCGTAACCGATCAGCGTCAGCGACAACGCCCCGTTGCTCCCCATCTACAAACACCCATTCTCCATCCCGGCGAACTAGTATCCGCTTGTTGTTGTGTCGCGATTCCAAAGCGGACCACAAGTACGGACAGAACACGAAGTCAAACTCCAGGCCTTTCGCCTTATGCACTGTGACAACCTGCACTGCCTCGTCATCCTTTTCGATGCGGTATGACCGTTCATCCGAGGCCACCTCTTTTGACATGCGCTGTCCGTCAAACCAGTCCAATAACATTTCTGGTGAACGCTGTTCATGTGATTCCTGCGTTTGTAGCAGTTCGAACAGGTGCCTCAGGTCGGTCAGGTAACGTTCACCAGCCGGCGCTTCGGCCAGTCGTAACAGGACACTGGACGAGTTCTCGAGCTTAGCCATTAACCCGGCAATTCCGCGCCGCCGCCAGAGGTCGCCCAACTCAGAGAATAAGGTCAGCTGCCGCTCAGCGTCATCGTCCGTCATCGACAGCAAGCGCTCTGCGTTGTATCTAAACAGACGCGTCGCCAACGCTGCCCGACGCCACCCGTTATGCTGCGGCGTTAAAACCGACCGGAGAATTAAGATGAGGTCCGATGCCATGTCGCTTTGCATGACATCCTTGTCGGAGCGAACAACGGCCGGCACCCCACGAAGCTGTAATGCCGTTGCGACCTGCTCCGCTTCCTGATTGGTCCGCGTAAGTACCGCTACGTGCGCCGGGTTGACCGGTTGAACCGGCGTACCAGCTGCTTGATCGAGCAACTGAACAATCGCTGTCGCCGTGCACTCGGCCGCCCGGTCGCGACGTGCTTCGGCCGCTTGCCAGTTATCGAGGTCTTCATCCGGAACGAGCCAGGCTACGAAACGAGCTTGGCCGTCGTCAGGTAGGGGCAACTCTGCATCCTTACGCACTGCGGTCGCAGCAGGATAGGCCAGCCTCGAATCTCCGAAAGCGTTGTCACACCCAAAGAGCGCATTCATCGCTGCGACCAACCCCTCTGCCGAGCGATAGGTTTTCGAGAGCTGTGTGACGCGGGCGTTATCAGCCGGTCGCGCCGATAGGTACGCGTCAAGATCTCCTCCACGAAAGCTGTAGATGGCTTGCTTCGGATCTCCCACCAAAATCAGGCGACCCGGCTCCGGCTCGGCCTGGAATACCGCCTGGAAAATCTCCAGTTGCCGGCCATCTGTATCCTGACTCTCATCAATGAGTCCCACGCGCCACCGTGTCGCTAGACGACGGGCAAGCACCTCTCGATTACCCTCTCTGCACAGCGAGGCATGAAGACGTGCGATCACGCCGCTATAAGTGATCGCATTTTTCTGGCGAAGCGTAAGTTCCAGTCGTTTTTGAGAGGCGTCGCAGACGTGCTTCGTCCACGCCCACGTGAGACGCTTAATCTCCGTCGTGAACTCCGTTGCTGTGCGCACGACGGGTAGTTCGGCGACCTCCTTACACGCTGTTTTTCCTGCTCTACTTCTGCGACTAAACCACGAAGCTCCGTCCGCAAGCTTTGTCGTAATTTCAAACAGATTCGCCGCGGGCTGTTCTGGGTCCATGTCAGTGAGCAGACCGTGCCACTGCTTGAGTTCTCCCACGGATAATTGACCAGATCGATTCAATCGTATTCCGTCACGCTGCGCGAGCGTCTCAATTACAAGAAGATCGTTGCGCTCTTTCAGCACGGCGGAGGTCGCCTCGACGATTGCTTGTCGTGCCGTCTTGAGTGAAGTCGGGTTTGGGTCGAAACGGGCTTCCGGCCGCCGCGTTACCTCCTCCCACGATTTCAGATCTTGTTTAACCGACCACTTGCCAACGGATGCCGCCTCGGCCAGTATCGGGTCACAGCCAATGTCCGCGCCCCAAGTGTCTTTGACCGCATCTGCTCGGATCTCGCTGTCATTAGGAATGAGCGTCACAGCAGCAGAGAGACCACATAGAAACGGTTCAGCTGTGAGGACTCGCTTACAAAATGCATGGATCGTTGATACCCAGAGTTGGTCACTTTCCTCAAGCGCTAACCGCAACCGTACCTTCGCTGCAGTGCGGGGTTCATCATCGAGCGTGGCGAGTCGTTCAAGTAACAGTGCAATCCCGGGTTCAGTCGTTTCCGGTGGAACGTCTTGATCGTGACAGGCCACTAACGTCGCCAGCTGCCGTCTCGTCCGATCCTCGAGTTCACGCGCTGCGTCCTCCGTAAAGGTGACTAGCAAGATCTCGCCAATGTTGTTCACCACGCCATCGACGAGTAGACGGGGCACGAGATGCGCGATCGTCCAGGTCTTGCCCGTTCCTGCACTTGCCTCAA
>CAZUZW010000025.1:0-38033 GCA_964624855.1 uncultured Vicinamibacteraceae bacterium | reverse complement strand
TGGAGCTGGCGAAGGGATTTGAACCCCCGACCCGCTGATTACAAATCAGCTGCTCTACCGGACTGAGCTACGCCAGCCGGACAAAACAGCGATGGTAGCATAAGTTATTTATGATCAGCAACTAAAGAGTCGTTTAAGCCTTTGTCTATGACCCGTCGAGCAGGTCTTCCAGTCTTCGTTACGCCGTGCCAGAATCAGGGTTCTTGATTGATTTAGCGAAGTTTCCAGGATTACCAGGGCCTCCGTCAGGTCATTTTGAAAAATTCCTACCAGTTTTGGGATTAAGCCTGACGTTCATTGACAATCTCTGTCTGAGAGCCTCGTATGCAACAACACCTGCAGCAACTGACACATTAAGGCTAGAAACCTCCCCATGCATAGGGATAGACACGAGCCAATCACAACGCTGACGGACCAATCGCCTTAACCCTGAGCCTTCCGCTCCCACAACTATAACTGTAGGTTGGCTCCAATCAATTTCGAAATAAGACCTCTCCTCGTCTGCTGCCAAACCAACCGACCAAACCCCTTGACTCTTCAGGTCATCAATCGCGCGAGCTATGTTTACGACAGGCGCCAACCGCACATGTGTCATGGCACCAGCCGACGATTTCATAGCTGCACTACTGGTCGGAGACGACCTTCTAGTCTGATAGACAAAACCATCGAAGCCAGCTGCGTCGGCGGTTCTGATCAAAGCGCCAAAGTTCTGTGGGTCTTCGACACCATCAACCATCAGAATCAAAGCTGGACCAGCTGCCTCTCGCACAAGATCGTCGACGCCATACTCCCTTAGTTTTCCAATTCGAGCAACCACACCTTGGTGAACGCCAACTTGAGCAAGTCCATCTAATGCTGGCCTTTCAATCTTCCTAACGTCCACACCAGCCCTCCGGGCGATATTCAGTAACTTTTCGAGCCGTCGGTCATGGCGCGCACTCACAAACAGTTCCGACACCGTACCGGCACGAAGAGCTTCACTGACCGGGTTAATGCCGTAGATCAACATCAAACACCACTTATCTCAAGGAGTGCAACTGCCTGAACAGCAATTGCCTCGCCGCGACCAAGAGCACCAACTCCTTCACTCGTCTTGCCCTTAATGGATATTACATCCGAGCTAACGTTCAGCGCCTGTGCAAGCCGCTGGCACATGGCGGCGGCATGATCTCGAATCTTCGGCCAATCGGTAATAACAACAACGTCGAGATTGACCACCCTAAATCCCAGTTCATCGACCAGTTTCGCAACACGGCCAAGTAGTTCTATGCTTGAGGCGTTTTTCCATTTCGGATCATCGTCTGGAAAATACTTGCCAATATCGCCAGCACCAGCTGCACCAAGCACGCTATCAGCAACCGCATGACAAACGACATCAGCGTCGGAGTGACCATGAAGGCCATGAGTGCTCGGAATCGTGATTCCAGCAAGTATCAGGGGACGGTTCTCTACTAAGCGATGCAGGTCATATCCCAAACCCACTCTTACCTGTACGTTATGTTCGATTGAAGGTGTCATCTCTCGTGCCAGTAACAAGTCAGCTTCAGTTGTAATCTTCATATTACGCGGGTCACCTTTGACTAGGCGAACCCGGTGTCCTGCTCTTTCTACCAATGCTGCTTCATCGGTGCACGAAACTCCAGACCGACCCATTTCAATCGCTTCGAGCAGAACTGACTGGGAAAAGACCTGTGGAGTCTGAGCACAAAACACCTTTTCCCGAGAAATCGTTCGCTCTACCGTTTCAAAACCTGAGTCCAGCACACCTAGTTTAAGAGAGTCCTGAACGCCGATTGCCGGAATCGCCGCACCACAGTCAATTGCAGCTTCCAAAGTCCTCTTGACAAGTTCGGTTGTACAGAAAGGTCTGGCTGCATCGTGAACCATAATGAAATCACTGTCTGGTGATACAGCATCAAACCCTAACGCCACCGAATCTTGACGGCGATCCCCTCCCGCTACGACACGAACGTCGGTACGAATGTTACTGAGACAATCCGGCTGAGACACCACAAGATCATTCGGTAAAACGACGATAATCTCGTGAACATCCTCAAGAATATCGAAAGGAATGATGCTTCGCTCCAGTAGCGTCTTCCCGTGGAGCTGTCGCAACTGTTTTGGAATCGAGCCACCAAGTCGCTCACCCCGCCCTCCGGCCACCACAATAACGGATACCTTCATATTCACTGAACGCTAGTAGAAATGTATTCCTGAGACAACGTAATGTGAACTACTTACTTTCTTAGTTCTTATGGTGCGATAAAAGCGTCATAGAACCACATTCGAGCGATTAACCTCAGTGGAATGAGTTGACACCGTAGACGCAATCACCTTGTGAACACGTTCAGCAAGTTGCCGAACGTTCTGACGATGCAATCCCGACGTCGAAATCGGCTGATGTACAACCAGTTGAACCTCTCCCGGACACGTCATCAATCGCCCTTTGCGCATAACATGGCAACTCCCGATAACAGCAACAGGAACCACCGGAAGTCCTGCTTCAACTGCCACCAAAAACGAACCCCCTTTAAATCGACCGACTTGTCCATCAACACTACGTGTGCCCTCTGGAAACACGATGAGCGAATGTCCATGCTTTACGAGTCTCGTTACTTTTCGGAATGTCGCCACACTTGCCCGTGCCCGATCCACTAGAAGGTGCCCCGTGTACCGGAGATGCCATCCCAGTACTGGAAATGTCCCCAACGAAGCTTTTGCGATAATTCGAAGCTCAAACGGTATTTTGGTAAAGAGTATTGGGATGTCATAGATACTTTGGTGGTTCGACACAAACACGTAGGAACCGTCGCACGGAACTCGGTCAACGCCAGTGACTTTCACGCGGACACCTGTCGTTGCAAGAATCAGCCGCGACCACGTGCGAGCGCACCAATGAGCCGTGCGGCCTTGGCGGTCAATCAAAGCCGAGGCCAGCGAGATCGTCCCAAGACAAACGGTGTAGACAGAAATCGCAGGAATAAGCCAAAACACCGTCCGCCACCAGTGATACGGAGGAATCACACGTAGTCTCCCCGACTGCTCACGCTCGTCTTATCCAATCAATTCCTCTAGAGCTTCTTCGATAGTGTGCACCCCAACCAATTCGATCTCAGAATGTTCACTGGATACATCTCGGTTAGCGCGAGGAATAACACATCTAGTGAAGCCGAGTTGCACAGCTTCCTTTACCCTGAGAGAAGCTTGAGTCGTTCCGCGCACTTCACCTGCCAAACCAACTTCACCAAACATCGCTGTTCCCGTCTGAATTGGGCGATTGCGTAAACTCGAGGCTACCGCGGCTACAACTGCCAAGTCTGCCGCCGGCTCGCTGAGTTTTAAACCACCAGCAATGTTCAGAAACACATCGTCACCTGCAACCGACAAGCCAGCCCGCTTTTCAAGTACTGCCAGTAACAGTGACAATCGACTTTGCTCAATTCCACTCGCAGTACGACGAGCAGTCCCATAATTGCCAGTACTGACCAGTGCCTGAACCTCAAGCATTATTGGTCGAGAACCCTCAATAGAACACAACACTGCTGAACCCGCTACCACCGAAGCACGATCAGACAAGAATAGGCGAGAAGGATTCTCTACCGCTCGCAGACCATCACTAGACATTTCGAATACGCCAAGTTCGTTAGCTGCTCCGAACCGATTCTTCACAGCACGAATGACCCGATGAGAGTAGTGGCGTTCGCCCTCAAAGTAGAGAACCGTGTCAACGATGTGTTCAAGAACTTTCGGCCCGGCCAAATTGCCATCCTTGGTCACATGACCAACCACAAATGTTGGAAGGTTGGTTCCTTTTGCGGTGAACAAAAGATTTGTCGCCGCTTCCCTCACCTGGGCCACAGTCCCAGGCGCAGACTGAAGCTTGAGCGAAAATAGCGTCTGAATCGAATCGACAATCAACAACGCCGGATTTAGTCTTTTGACTTCATCAAGGACCCGTTCGAGGCATGTTTCCGCCAATAAATAGACAGGTCCATCGCCAATACCCAACCGGGTTCCGCGAGCCTTGATCTGAAATTCTGACTCCTCCCCTGATGCGTAAAGCACCGGTCCAACAGAACGACCCACGAGAGATGCTGCTTGAAGGAGAAGAGTGGATTTTCCAATGCCAGGCTCCCCTCCGAGCAGAACAACTGACCCCGGCACAATACCCCCACCAAGAACACGATCGAATTCATTCATCCCACTTGAAAAACGAGGAGTGCTTACCAAGTCGACATCTGCTAAAAGGCGAGCAGGAGCGGGTTCACTAACAATCCCATATCGAGACTCGACAGCACCTTCGGACACCGAACGAAGCTGTTCTTCAATCATCGAGTTCCAGTCGCCACAACTAGGACATCGTCCCAACCATTTTTGCTCCTGCGATCCGCACGACTGGCAAACAAAAACGTTCTTCGACTGTTTCACGTCAGGTGCCTATTCTTTGTAAGACCGTTCAATACGACTTCCCATACGACACAGCACAGCATGAGGAACAGTACCGGTCCTCCGCGCCACCTCATTAGCATCGATACAATCGCCTTCTTGGGACCCGATAACCACTACCTCGTCGCCAGGCTGAACATCAAGCTCGGTAACATCGATCGTGATCGAATCCATACAGACTGAACCGACAATCGGTACACGTCGCCCACGCACAAGCACTTGGCCTCCGTCAGACGACCTTAAATCAAGGCCATCCGCGTAGCCCGCTGGAACAATAGCAATGCGCGTCGGTCGACCCGCCACGAACCGTGCGCCGTAACCTGACGTCTCGCCCACTCTCATACCTTTGACCGCCACGATGCGACTTCGTAATGACATAACCGGACGAATCTCGAATCCCTTCGGCACAATTGCATCCGGCGGCCACACGCCGTAGAGCAACAATCCCGGCCTTACTGCTTCGTACCAAGACCTCCGGTCTGCTATTAGCGCGGCACTGTTGGCGGAATGTCTACGAAAGTTACTCGCGCTAAGGGATTCGAGTTCTCCAACAGCAGCTCGAAACCTTACTTGCTGTTGTTTAAAAAGCTGTCCTTCCGGATTTTCGGCCGTTGCAAAATGTGTGTAGACCGCGTCGAACCGTAGATTCGAATTGCCGAACACCCCCGGCATCATGTTTTGAAGATTGTCGTGTCGAAAACCGAACCTGTTCATTCCAGTGTCGATCTTGAGATGACAGCCGAGTTGAACACCCCTAGAAACAGCAGCCGCTTGAAGAGCTCGAGCAGCTGAAGGTGATGACACAGTAGGAATTAAGTCAAATTCGAACACACCCTTCAAATCACTGATGCTCAGCGCTCCAAAGACAAGAATCGCAAGCTGAACGCCGGCTTCGCGAATCTTGATACCTTCCTCGATGTCAGCACACGCCAACATAGTTGCACCACACTCCTCTAAAGTGCGAGCGACTGGAACTAACCCGTGACCATAAGCGTTCGCCTTGACGACGGCGATCAACTCAGGCGAGCTTCCACTCACCCCGGTAGCAAGGAAGGCCCGAAGAGCATGATAATTCTCTTTGAGAGCAGCTAGATCGATCTGGGCAAAGGTGGGGCGAACCACGTTAGAACCGATTATTCCTGAACAGGGCTAAGATTCTTAAACCGCGTATGTTGTTTAATGAACGCGAGTTTGACAGTTCCAGTTGGACCATTTCGTTGTTTACCGATAATCAACTCGGCCAGATTCTCATTCTCCGGAGTCGGGTCGTAATGTTCTTCTCGAAAAATAAACATCACCAAGTCAGCATCTTGTTCGAGGGCACCTGATTCACGCAGATCCGACAACTGAGGGCGGCGATCCGAACGGGACTCCGGTGCACGACTTAGCTGGGATAGCGCTATCACCGGAACATCTAATTCCTTGGCAAGCGCCTTCAGCGATCTTGAAATAGCTGCTAATTCTTGGGTGCGATTATCAAATCGCCCGCGTCCCTGCATTAGCTGCAGATAGTCAACTACTAGCAAGTCGAGACCGTGCTCCGCCTTCAATCTTCTTGCCTTCGCTCGCATTTCAAGTACGCCCATACCAAAAGAATCGTCAATGAAAACTTTCGCCTCCGACAATCTACCAAGAACCGTGGAAATTTTTCCGTAATCCTGTTCAGTCAGATATCCTCCGCGGAACCGCTGTGCATCGATTTCAGCCTCAGCCGTGAGCATCCGAATAAACAACTGTTCCTTCGACATCTCCAAGCTAAAAAATCCAACTGAGCGGTCGGTCTTGAGGCCAACATATTGAGCAATATTTAGAACAAAGCTTGTTTTCCCCATCGATGGACGTCCTGCAACGAGCACTAAATCCGCTGACTGAAACCCAGAGGTAAGTTTATCGATGTCTGAAAACCCAGAAGGTACACCTGTAACAAGCCCCTTCTGCTCTTGAAGCTTTTCGATAGTCGTGAAACCGTCTGCCACGAGATCTTTAAGCGGAACAAACCCTGTGTGTATACGATCTTCTGCGATCGCAAAGATTTCTTGTTCCGCCTGGTCAAGTAGTGTGTCCGCATCTTGTTCAGCCTTGTAAGCCATCCCAACAATTCTGTTGGCTGACCCGATCAAGTTGCGGAGAGTAGCTCGCTCTTTGACTATCCTCGCATAGTGTTCGACATTGGTTGACCGTGGCACGCCATCAGCCAGAGCTGCAATATAGGCAGCTCCTCCTACTTTTTCCAAATGACCCGAGCGAATCAATTCATCCTTGAGCGTAACTAAATCGATCGCCTGCCCTCGTTCATTTAAACCAACCATCGTGTCAAAGACATGACCGTGAGCATCGCGAAAGAAGTCCTTCGAGTCAATTAGTTCAGCGGCGACGTTGAAAGCGTCATTGTGGACAATAATTGCACCGAGGACCGAACGCTCGGCCTCGAGATTATGTGGAAGGGTGCGTTCAGACGCTGGGACCGTGGCAGTATCGGCCATCGAGTAACACTCGAATCACGCTCCCGACCCTACAGGTCGGAAGTCGATAGACAAGGAAGACCTGCGTGTCAAAAACAAGACACGAGTCCTATTCCGATGTATTTTCTTCTTTCGCTGTAGTTTCCTCGGCTGCCTCATCTACTGATTCTCGAACAACACTGACCTTTAGTTGAGCGGTCACAGCGCGATGCAGTTTGATTGGAACTACGTATTCACCCAATACCTTAATCGGATCACCTAATGTTATCTTTCGTTTGTCGATCGAAATTTGCTTCGTATCAAGATACTCTGCTAGATCAGCAGAGGTCACCGAGCCATACAATGTTTCTGTTTCGCCAACACGACGCTCAATAACACACTGCACGGCTTCAATACGAGACGCTACAGCTTCGGCTCCACGACGTTCTTCTTCCTCCCGCGCTTGTGCAGCAGCTCGCTCTCGCTCCACCTGTCGCTGATTTGATTTCGTAACAGGCAAAGCCAACTTTCGTGGCAACAAATAATTTCGCGCATAGCCATCAGCAACCTTAACGACTTCACCGCGATGACCCAGATGATCGATGTCCTCTTTAAGGAGAATTTCCCTCATACCAGCCTCTCTCTCAATCCGTTGCGTAAGGAATCAAAGCCAACTGCCTCGCGCGCTTGATCGCCGTCGTTAGCTTACGCTGGTGTTTTGCACAAGTACCGGAAATGCGCCGCGGTTGGATCTTGCCTCGCTCGGGTATCGCCATCATCAACTGCCGCACATCCTTGTAATCAATGTAGTCGATCTTGTCAGCACAAAACCGACAGGTTCGACGCCGACGAAACCCTCCTCCGCGACCGCCTTCACGCCGTTTATCCTTGTCTTTGTCTTTCGCCGGACGTTTACTAAATGCTGCACTCATTCTTCTACCTCCGACTTCTCTTCAACGCCAGCGGTCTCACTTGCCTCAGTCGTTGCCTCGTCAGAAACATTTAACGCTGGCGCGGTTGATATAACCGGCTTGGAAGCGTCCTCAGTAGACTCATGAGTACTCTGAGGAGAGGCTCCTCGGCGTCTCTGACGCCTAGTTTGACGAAGCTGACGGGCGCGGTCGGCCTTTCGCAAGTCTTCGTCAACGCGCACAACCAAATGTCTGAGCACACTGTCGAGGACCTTCAATTTACGGTCTAGTTCCTTAACGATTTCACCGGGTCCCTCAATCAGAGCAACCACATAGGTGCCTTCCCGCTTCTTGTTAATCTCGTAGGCTAAACGCCGACGACCCCAGTTTTCATTCTTCGTAATGCGGCCATCCAAACCTGTGACAATCGTCTCAATTTGGGTGTGGAGTTCAGCTACACCGTCTTCCCCAACGTCTGGAGAAATAACGTACATCAGTTCATATTGTCGTGATTCAGACATCAGACTCCCTTCGGTCTCAACGGCCGCCACTATACGACGGCAAGGAGCATAAGTTCGTTGATGAATTACCTGTAGCAAAATTTTTGTACAGGCTTAGGTCATTTTGCAGAGTCATTTTTCTTCATCCATAACTTCGGTCGCCCGGTCAAGACCATTAAAACGATTCATCACCGGTGTGATGCCACTTTGGATGAAAAGCTCTACCGCATCAGCTGTCTCTATAATCAATTCCTTGACCCTAACTACTTCCTCTTCACCGAATCGGGCTAGCACGTGATCAGCCAACTCTCGCTGACCAAAACCTCGACCAACCCCCATCCTCAAACGTGGGAATTCGCTTGTTCCTAATGAAAGAATAACGGACTGAAGACCATTGTGGCCACCATCAGAACCGTCTGGCCTGGCGCGTAGTCGTCCTAGCGACAGATTTACATCATCTAGCACAACCAAAATATCAGAGGTCTCAACATCAAAATATCGTGACAAACCTCCTACCGCATACCCACTACGGTTCATAAATGTCAGCGGTTTCGCCAGAATAAGGCGACCAGTCGCTCCAGTTTGACGAGCTATCACCGAGTCAGTCGGACTTGTCGAAAAGCTTAAATCATGCCGCCGAGCGACCTCATCAACGACCTCAAACCCAAGGTTATGTCTAGTGCCCTTATATTTAGCTCCAGGATTTCCGAGCCCAACAATCAATTTCACTCGATGTCTTGCGTCGGGTAAGTCAACCAAATTGAATTGATCCTAAATCAAGACTCAGATGAACTCTCACTCTCTCCAGCCTTCTCTTTCTCAGCTTCCTCAGCCTCGCCACCCTCGACGCCATCGACTTCACCCTCGGCTGCCTCTTCATCTTCTTTTTCTTCCTCAACCTTCGGCGCGATGACGTGCACCAACAAGGTATCGGGATCGGTCACTGGAGACCACGGTAAATCACCTGACACTTCATGAAGACGAACACCCTGACCGATCATTAACTCACTGATGTCCACCTCAATTTTTTCAGGAATCTCAGTTGGCATGCATTCAACCTGAACATCCCGCTGAATGAAATCAACGAGGCCACCCTGTTGTTTCACCCCAAGAGACTCACCCTTAAGGATAATCGGAACGCTGACCGTGATTTTCTTGTCCAAGGCCAGACGGTAGAAATCAACATGAAGCAATTCATTCCTGGTGGGATGAACTTGAAATTCCTTAACTAGGACCTGGCCAGACTTTCCACCGTCAACTGACAAATCAATCAACGTGTTAACCCCTGATTCAGAATGAAATATTTCCAGCAAAGCCTTCGGATCGACAGTCACCGGAAATCCCGCAGAGTCTTCTCCACCGTATACAACAGCAGGAAGCTTCCCACAGCGACGAAGCCGACGAGCCTCATTCTTTCCTCGTCCGGTCCGCGCCTCAGCAGTCATCGTAACTTGCATAAATTCTCTTTTCTCTCGGCCGTACTAACCCAATTCGTTCAGTCGTGATTAAACGAACAATGATGATACCGATGTTTCTTGATGAATACTTTGGATAGCCCGAGCAAGTAAAGGGGCCACCGACAACACGTGAATCTTGCTTGATGCAGCGACTTCCGGTCGCAACGGAATCGTATTTGTAACAATCACCTTCTCAAGTTGCGACTCCGTGATGCGTTCGAGCGCCGGCCCTGATAGCACCCCGTGAACAGCACACGCAATCACTCTGGACGCGCCGTTGGCACATAACGCCTGCGCAGCCTGCTGAAGGGTTCCGGCTGTATCGACAAGATCATCCTGAATAATGCACAATTTATTCTTGACGTCCCCAACGACATGCATAACTTCCGCGTGACCATCCTCTGACCGTCGTTTATCAATTATGGCGAGATCAGCATCCAATCTTTTTGCATACGCACGTGCTCGCTCGACGCCACCGGCATCTGGAGACACGATTGTGATGTTTTCACCAGGATTCATATTTGTCAGATGGTCAATGAAAATAGGTGCTGCGAACAAGTGATCAACAGGAATATCGAAAAACCCTTGGATCTGGGCTTTATGTAAATCCATAGTCAAGACTCGATTGGCCCCAGCCGCACTAAGAAGATTTGCAACCAATTTAGCTGAGATCGGCACCCGTGGCTTATCTTTACGATCCTGACGTGCATAACCGTAATAAGGGATCACGGCTGTAATTCTAGCGGCCGAGGAGCGGCGAAAAGCATCAATCATTACGCATAACTCAAGCAAGTGCTCATCGACGGGAGTTGAGGTTGGTTGCAATATAAAAACATCAGTGCCTCTGATGTTTTCATCAATCTGAAACGACACCTCGCCGTCTGAGAATCGCTTAAGGCACGCTCGACCAAGCGAGCCGTCAAGCCGGTCCACTATTTCCTGTGCCAGCTCAGGATGCGCGCTACCAGAAAAGAGCTTCAAGTCACCGTTATGAGTCGGCACGTCCTCAACCCTAATCCTAATTTTCCGTAATTGGCTGGGGCGGAAGGATTCGAACCTTCGAATACGGGAACCAAAATCCCGCGCCTTACCACTTGGCCACGCCCCATCCCTTGGACGCAGCGCACAAAGACACCTCGCGCCCAGTGTGCAATCGATTACTGTAGTCGATGAAGCGTGAAACGGGCAAGGGGCCAAACAACAGTTAGCGACTCCTCGACTCCGGATCAGTTAAACGGGTGAACTCACTAGACCCAATCGTCCGACTTAAAACCGTTTGCCATCCACGAGAGCGCACCTGTCGGCGAGCAAAAACAGCGTCTACTTTGCAACGATATAACGCAAACACTGTTGAGCCGCTACCAGTCATGGCAGCAAGGGATGCATTAGTTGCTTGCAACCGATCAACCATCGCTCCGATCTCGGGATGGCGCCTCACCACCGATTCCTGAAGGTCGTTTCCCAACAACCTCAGCCGTTGTCGCCAATGCCGAGGCCGCTTAGACGGTAATTTCGCAGGTGATTGGTCGAACCATTTGTATGCCAAAGCCGTTGGCACTCCAAAGGTAGGACTAGCTAAAACCACCCAGTACTGATCGAGATCCGATAGTCGCCTAAGCCGAACACCGCGATCAAAACCGGCAGAGAGACCACCTGTCAAGAAGTAAGGCACGTCAGACCCTATAGACGCTGCCAATTCTCGAAGACGTTTTACGGATGGCGAAACACCCCAAAGTGAAGATAATCCCCGAAGCGTAGCTGCCGCATTACTACTTCCGCCACCAAGACCAGCTGCCATAGGGATCCGCTTTGTCATTGAAATGGCGACATTTTTGGGATCACCTTGACAACCCATATCCCTCCACAGAACCTCGGCTGCTCGCCATACTATGTTCTTCTTGTCGGTAGGAACCCTTGCAGTACGACTACCAACTGTCATACGTCCTCGGCAGCGAGTGAAAATTAGCGTGTCGTGAAGCGAAATCGATTGCAACAGGGTTTGCAAATCGTGAAATCCATCACTCCGGTGCCTGAGAATTCTTAGGTCAAGGTTAATTTTCGCCGGAGCGCGCACAATCAGAGGCATAATTCTAATCTCCCCGTAATCCGATCACCGCGACGGCACGAGCAGATCATTGCTTTTCAGTTTCTCTCCCTCAAACTTGAATTCCTCTACAGTCATGTAGAAATAGTCATCACGAGCCTCAGCGCTGAACACCTCCGGTCTCAACTCAATATTGACGCTCACTTGCGAAAGTGTCACGACCAACGAACTCGTCTGCCCGTTATCACTTCTTGCCCGAAGATCGATGCGACGAGGCAAGCCACGAACATGACCGGAATACCAAGCGGTTAGACCAGGCCGCCGGCCGGCAACAATCACCGGCACATTGTCGACGGTCTGCAGGTAAGCTGTGCTTTCAGAATCAACCTTCACGCCAATCCATCCGTTATCGTAAATCTTGGCTTCCCGTGCCTCTGGAGCAGGGACAAAACACCCCGTGAGAACGGCCAGAAACTCCTCGGCTGAAAGTGAAACACCAGCAATCATTGAAAGTAAATCCTCGACAGCCGTCGCGGTAACCACCCGATTTTCTCGTGGCAAAACCAATACCGCTGCATCATCTAGTTTCGCCACAAGGACAAATCCAGGTGACCCAAAAGGCGCTACACCAACCAGACGCAGTGAAGCCGGACGGGAAAGGGCACCAAGAACTTCACCTCTAAATGTTGTCTCTCTCGATTCTGCATTAACCTGCATGGCTACTTGCATCGTTCGAACCCGTCGACATGAATCCATCGCTTGATTAAAACGACCTTGGTAATCAGCAACGGGACGACTGGGACCCTCTGGAAGACTGAGACCCGCAGAAGCACAGCTAATCTCTAAGAAACATACGGCTGCCATCAACACGACTTTTCGGTTTGAAAGCAAGTGTAGATAGTGTCGACAAACAACGCTTGACGTAGGTAATCTCACTGAGAGAAATAGAGACGATCCTCGTAACACGCCGGCACGCCCACTCAATCAACGACAGACGCGCTGGAGTGCACGGTACTGATCCCAATCATGGCACTTAAGGACCACGTCTCCGCTCGGCTTCTTGAATTTTTTGTTCGATATTCTCAACGTCGACCTCTGCACCATCACCAGCGAGTGCAGCTTTCCACGCACCGATAGCTTCATCATGACGACCGAGTTTGGATAATAGATCGCCAAAATGGTCTTGAATGACCGAATTCCAAGTCATTTGCTCACTAGCTTGCCTGAGATGGACTTCCGCAAGATCAAGACGTTCCAGTTTAAAATAAGCCCAACCTAAACTATCAAGATAGGCGCCGTTACCTGGATCCAACTCAATCGCCCTCTCTAGCAGATTAACGGACTCTTCAAGACGGTCACCCCGGTCGGCTAGCATGTAACCAAGATAGTTCAACGTCGCCGCGTGATCAGAGTCACGTTCTAGTACACCTCGAAACGCACGTTCAGCATCCGCGTAACGATCATGCTGCTCAAGTGTGGCTCCAAGTTGAAACAAAATAGACAAATTGTCTGGGAATCTCAGACTAGCCGATTCAAGAACCGCAATAGCTTCCTCGACACGATAATAGTCACGATAAAACGCGGCTAAAAAAAGATGAGCAGTTGGGTCTTGATCATTGTCGTCGAGAGCGTCTCTAAGAACACTGACTCCGCCGGTAACATCGCCGCCGTCACCAAGAATCCTAGCTTCCAACCTAGTCACAGTCAGATCACCCGAGTGATGAGGCCTAATGGCTTCTAGCGCCGTCGTTGCATCATCCACTCGACCAGCCGCCAAGTAAGCCTGTATTAAGCGAGCACCATACGCCAAAGACATTGGTAATAGTTCGACCGCTTGCTCGTAGGAATCGATAGCATTGCCATGCTCTTGCAATTGTTGGTAAGCGTAGCCGATTCGTCCTAGTAAACTAGCCAACTGGTACGGCCGAACTCTGCCCTGCCGAGTCGCCTGACTACCTCGCGTGGCTTGGCTCCGGCGCTGCACAGCGACAGCCGTTTCGAGTGTGGCAATCGCATCGTGATACTTATGTTGAAGGACGTATACCTCGGCCAACGCATAGGGCCCTCGAATGCCATTAGGTTCGACCTCCATCAAACGACGTGCAACAGAGATCGCCTCATCAAAATTTCCCAAGTCACGTTCAACCTCGGACAACTGATAGAGCACCGCAACATTTTCCGGCGTCGACTGCGACAATTGATACAGCACATCACGAGCTCGCTCTGATTGGCCATCCTGTAGCAACGCGGTCGCGAACTCACGCTTCGCGCCGTTACTCCGAGGGTTGCGTGCGACGGCGAGCTCATACGCCTCAACCGCGTCAGTCCAACGGTCAACTCTTCCATACAGCTCACCCAGCCGCCTCAACGCCCTCGATGACGGACGGCCGCTAGCAATAACACCTTCAAGCATAGAAACCGCTTCCTCGATGCGACTGTCCCTCTCATAGGCATAGGACAACAGTAGGCCAGCCTCAGTAAAGCCGACTTCGTCTTCAACAAGCGACTCGAGAAGAGGAATTGCTTTGTCACTCTGATTAGCAGTTAGGTAGACGCGCGCCAGAGTCAGCTCGACGTTCAGGTCGGGAAGAATCGTGTTTCTGGCTTGTTCAAGATGATCGATCGCTGAGGCAGCGTCCTGAGGTGCCGGATTTGACTGTCCTAGACGAGCCGCATAGATAAGACCTAACACCCGGTGAGCCGTTACGTTATCCGGCTCGCGTCCTAGTGCTTCGTTCGCAGTACGAATAGACTCTTCAAGCCGATCGTCAGTGCGATAGAGTTCGGCCAACTCAGCCAACATCTCTGCGCTCGTAACGTCTCGGTTAGCAGCATCTCGATACGCTTGGATAGCTCCTTCGCTGTCGCCGGAACGCGACAAAAAACGTCCCAACATGAAAAAGCTATATCCATCGGCTCGTGGTGCAGCAGCCACTTCATCCGAATTCTGAGTCTGCCCAAACCCAAAGTCGGGTACGAAGAGCACCAGCAACATTAGGACAGTAGCGAGTGTTCGTGTCCCCATCGACCTTCGATTGTTCCACAGGATGGGTGCAACAACAAGCAAACGTGTCCTGGCGTCCCAACTGATTTTGGTAACCTGACGCAATTTCCACAACTTTTGGTATATTTGGCTAGGAGGTTACAACGTGGGGATTGACCCTGAATTACTTAAGATCTTGGCTTGCCCTGTTTGTAAGACACCAGTCGTCGCTGTCCGGGATGAAACAGGACTAAAGTGTAAACAGTGCCGACGGGTGTATCCGATCAAAGATGAAATTCCCGTCATGCTTGTTGACGAAGCCGTGGTGGAATCCTGAACCTCAAATGTCCACCACAGCGGGCACAGCCACGACCGTAGAAACGACTAACTCCAGACTCGAGAGTGCAGGCATAGTCTCCCTATGCTTGTTCGTCGGGGCACTCCAGCTCTCAATAGCTGTGTCCGCAGTCTTCTTAACGGTGAGTCTGGGCCTCTGGATTGCTATCCTGATGTCAAACGGGGAGCGCTTAGAACTGCCTGATGTTTTCTGGCCACTCCTAGCATACGCAGTGTTAACCTTGTTTTCTGTAGCTGCTTCCTCTGACCCAATCATCAGCTTAACCGACTCAAAAGAGTTGCTACTTTTCCTTGTTGTACCGCTTGTCTATCGCTTAGGACGAGGTCGTTCGGCACACACCATCGCTTCCATCATCATTAGCGTGGGTGCCGTCACGGCTGTGTTTGGAATTGTCCAGTACGGCATCTTAGAGTTTGACAACCTAGGGCAGAGACCCCTTGGCTCCATGGGACACTACATGACCTATTCCGGTCTCTTGATGCTGGTTATCGGACTCGCCGTGGCGAGACTTTTATTCGGGACCAGTGATCGACTCTGGGCAGGTCTAGTGCTTCCAACCCTTTTTGTCGCACTGGCACTGACATTAACTCGAAGCGCTTGGGTAGGGACCTGTGTAGGCGTTGGCTTGCTTTTCGTGATTCGAGACCGTCGGCTTCTTACTGCTGTCCCTGTAATAGCAGTACTCTTCTTTGGACTGGCTCCTCAAACGGTCATCGACCGAGCATATTCAGCATTTGACTTGCAGGACCCTACCAATCGGGATCGGTTCGCCATGGCTAGGGCAGGGGTCAGAATGATACGAGATTACCCCCTGACTGGCGTCGGGCCCGACATGGTCCAAGAGGTTTACCCAGCCTATAAGGATGCCGGCGGGATCAATGAAGTGAACCCCCATTTGCACAATGTACCGTTGCACATCGCCGCCGAACGAGGCCTTCCCGCAGTCGCTGTGTGGTTATGGTTTATTGTGACCGTGGCTCGTAAGCTAAGGTTGTGCCTGAAAGACCCAAAGTCTAAGGCGCTGGCCGCGGGAGGATTAGCCGCTCTGCTCAGCATGCTCGGAGCCGGAATGTTTGAGTACAATTTCGGCGATTCAGAGTTTTTAATGCTGCTACTGGTGTTATTAACACTTCCCATCGCAGTAACACAACCGGACGGAACAACCGAACAGCAACAGAAAGCTCAAGGACAAACGGCTTCCGCAGCAGCCTAGTGCTTGAAATGACGGCGACCAGCAAATACCATCGCAAGTCCGTTTTCGTCAGCGGCCGCAACTACTTCCTCATCTCGTTTTGAACCGCCAGGCTGAACAACAGCAGTGGCCCCTGCTGCAGCGATTGCATCGAGTCCGTCACGGAAGGGGAAAAAGGCGTCAGATGCGGCCACCGTTCCCTGAAGCCCATCTTTACATTTTAGTGTGGCAACGTTTACAGCATCCACGCGGCTCATTTGTCCAGCGCCAACCGCGGCAACCCTATTAGCATGAGCAAAAAGTATGGTGTTGGACTTAACATGAGCGCAGACACGCCACGCAAAGCGCAGTGCAGTCCATTCAATTGTGGTGGGCTTACGTTTAGTCACCACCCGAAGTATCGTTCCGGGTGCAACCTCAACACCATCACTCCAAGCTGTCGCAGCTTCAATAACACGATCTCTTTCTTGCACCAGTAGACCTCCAAGGATCGAACGTATCTCCCGATTCGTAGCTCCTCCCTTATCTCCCGCGGTAAAGTCGGCAATAACTAGACGAAGGTTTTTCTTTGTCGCCATGATCTCTCGAGCATCTGTCGTTACATCAGGTGCAACTACAGCTTCGATGAAGCTGCTCGTGATGGCTGTTGCAGTATCAGCATCTAGGCGGCGATTCAAGCCAACGATACCGCCAAATGCGGACAACGGATCGACTTCTCTAGCTATTACATATGCCTTGTCTAATTTCTCGGCAGTCGCAACGCCACACGGATTGGTATGCTTGATCACAACTGCCGCCGGCTCGTCGAACTCGAGCGCCAGACGTGCAGCAGCATCAAGGTCAAGAAGATTTGTATACGAAAGACCTTTCCCTTGGACTACCTGCGCCGACCCAAAGCCCCACACACCGTCGGGATAGACCGCAGCCACCTGGTGCGGGTTCTCGCCATATCTAAGTTCGCTAATCCTTGGCACTGACACCATCAATTGATCGGGTGTTGGTCCGTCACAATCAAGGGGAACATGTTGAAACCCATTCTCGCCCGCTTCTACTCTAGATAATGCGGCGGCAATTGTGGTGTCATAACTAGCCGTGTGGCTAAATGCCTTCTGAGCTAACTCAAAACGGAATGCTGAGTTGGGACCATTTGGTTGGTCAAGAGCTTCTAGCACACGGCCATAATCAGACGGATCAACAACAATCAGAACTGACAGAAAATTCTTAGCCGCAGCCCGAACCATACTCGGGCCACCAATATCAATTTGCTCGATTAGTTCATCGAAGTCAGTGTCTGAATTCGCAGCCGTTTTCGCAAAGGGATATAGGTTGACAACTACCAAGTCGATCGGTTCAATTCCATGCTCACTAATTGCAATCAGATCATCTGGTCGGTCTCTCCGAGCCAAAATTCCTCCGTGAACACCAGGATGCAAAGTCTTTACACGACCGTCCATCATCTCTGGGAAACCTGTAACTTCCGACACATTCAATACACTGAGGCCCGCCGCTGACAGTGCACGCGCAGTACCACCAGTCGATACCAATTCAACGTTACGTGCCACAAGCCCACGTGCCAACTCGACCAAGCCGTTCTTATCAGACACACTCAAAAGTGCTCGCATCGTTCTCATTACCTCATACAAATCAGAATGATTCCGTGGGTCAAATAAAATGTAACTCCTTGACCCGATATGTTGGTTTCCAGTGTAGTTTCTCTCTCAGTCGCGCGGAATCAGAAGCCACATCAGGGGCAACCACAGTTCCCTAGCAAATGGCACCGATCGGTCGTCAACTAAAACCTGGCAATCATCATAACGCCCAACAATCTCAAACAAGTCTCTTAACGCGAGCGCGTCACCGATAAAAAACCTGGCACGGTGGCGTAATCCACCCCCGATTCCGACCTCGTGATACTCAGGAGCCTCTCTAGCAAGCGAAAGTGCATGCGCGTAATCCTCAGACTCAAATGGAGAAAAAACTAAAGTCATTGAAAACGTTCGGTCGCGTGGACCAAAAAGAACATCGTGGAGGTCAGGGTCCAATTCAGCCAGTTCCTCAGCAGTCGGTTCTTCCGAGGGAACGACGTAGGGCCAGAACCGGTCCAGCCGACGATTAGGCTGTCGTGGATTCGGATCGGGAGACTCGCGATCGGGAGGATGACGGGTTTCGTTCATGGGTGAAAAGTGAGCGTGATGGTATCCTGAACTCTCAGCGTCGGCAAGACTAAGCCCCAATGAGCAAATTTCGTATTATCCCGTCGATCGAAAAACTCCGCCAACGGGATACCGTCATGAAACTGGAAACCAGTTACGGACATCGTAACGTGATAGACGCACTTCGAAAAGAAACTGAAGCACTAAGGGCGACGTTGTCAGATAAATCGACGAACCTAATTGAGAGCGAAGACGCCGCCAAGACTATTGAACGTAACGTTGAAAATAACCTTAAGCGCTCTTTAACACCATCACTCCAATCTGTAATTAATGCTACCGGAGTCATCGTCCATACCAATTTAGGACGAGCGCCGCTGGCGAAATCCGCTATTGAAAGAATCGCGGCAGTCGCTGCTGGCTATTCCAACCTCGAGTACAACCTTGCCGACGGCAATAGAGGACACCGAACGGTCCATGCATCAGAATTACTTATGCGCCTGACAGGCGCAGAAGCTGCAACCGTAGTCAATAACAATGCAGCAGCCCTTCTTCTAATTCTTACAGCGATAGCATCTGGCCGTGAAGTCATCATTTCCCGTGGTGAACTGGTTGAGATTGGTGGCGGGTTTCGGATTCCAGACGTAATGCGACAGTCCGGCGCTCTCCTTCGGGAAGTGGGTACCACAAACCGTACTCGACCTGAAGACTACGCAGCAGCCATCAACGACAACACCGCGCTGATTCTTCGAATTCATCCATCAAACTTTCGGATCGAAGGATTCACGGAAAGACCTAGTCTGCGGAGTATCTCCAAAATAGGGCATGACTTCGGTATCCCGGTTGTGGAGGACCTAGGTGGCGGCAATCTCTACGAAGCCGACAGCCATGGCACACCTTTCACGGAACCGACTGTACAACAGAGCCTAGAAGCAGGAGCGACGATATGCTGCTTCAGCGGCGACAAGCTCTTAGGAGGCCCTCAAGCTGGACTTATCGTAGGACGTAAGATTTTCGTAAGGTCCATCTCAAATCACCCACTCATGCGGGCTGTCCGAATCGACAAACTGACCTACGCTGCCCTCGAAGCCACATTGCTTGAACACCTATCCGAACGTGCAGACGAAACAATTCCCGTTAATCGAATGATCAAGACTTCTATCGAACAGCTTCGCTCCCGGGCTCATGAAATCGTCTCAAGTGTCACGGCACTGTCCAAGGTAGAGGTGCAATTAACAGATGGACCAGCAACTATCGGCGGTGGCGCCGCCCCTGGAACCACCATACACAGCTGCCTACTTCACATATCTCTATTTAGATTAACAGCGACAGAATTAGAGAAGCGGCTCCGCGAATCGAATCCTCCTGTCATCGGTCGAATTGACCACGAGCGTCTTCTCCTGGACCTCAGGACAGTCTCACCTGATCAAGACCAAGCGCTGACAAAAGTCTTGGTTAATCTGTAAGTGAGAAAGTGGAAAGTAAGGAGACACTGCCGAAGTACGACAACTAACACCATTACGAATTTTTTGAACCAGGGAGACGATTTGGGCATGTGAGACATGAAAGGGATTCTCCATCTGGACCAGCCAACTCTGGTCCTCCACACGACCCTCGGAGACAGGGATATTTAAAAATTACCCCTACAGCCATCGCCAGCATGACGATTGCAATCACTGCAAGTGATAGAAGAAACAGTCCCATTCGCTTGTTTCTATCTTAGCCTGTAGGGTCGACCGTACGTGAGAGAAAAGACGGAGTGAATAATTCTCGATAACTTCCATCTTCTTCCCGAATGATCAAAAGAACTGCCAAACCAAGTTCCTCTGCCAAGTCATATGCTTCGTCAGGTCCCAGCACTTCAAGTGCCGTTGCTAATGCATCAGCTCGGACACACATTACGTCAATCACACTCACTGCCGCCAATTCATGGGTGACCGGCCGGCCCGTCCTTGGATCAATAGTGTGCGAATATCGCACTCCATCTAATTCGAAATAGTTTCGGTAATCTCCAGATGTAGCTAGAGCGGCATCACTTAACTGAACAACTCTGTTGAGCAATCCTGAACTTTCTGTCGGTTGCTCGATACCGATACGCCATGACTGTCCCCCTTCACGATGCCCTTGAGTCCGGACTTCGCCACCAATCTCAATCAGATAAGAATCGTAACTTCTGGCATCCAGTAGGTCAGCTACGCGGTCCACCGCGTAGCCTTTCGCGACTGCCGACACATCCGTCTTTACGTGGATGCTAGTCTTCCGGATGGCCGGGCTGAGATGATTCACCTCAAGCTGCCGAAAACCGACAAACCCTAGCAAGCGATTAATGTCGGAATCAGAGGGTAAAGTGCTCACCGGACCAACTGAGCCAAATCCCCAAGCGTCTACAAGTGGTGCCACTGTAATATCAAATGCACCGCCTGTCGCTTCGCTAACATCCTGAGCATGTTGGAAAACCTTGGCTGTGTCAGGTGAGACTCCAAACCAGTCCGAGGATTCCCAATCATTAAAACGCGATATCTCAGAATCCGGTTTGTACGTCGACATCATTGCGTCGAGTTTATCGAGTTGATCTTTGATCGATATGTCCAGTTCAGTCTTCGCCTGGTCAGACATCACTTCACCGACGACCGTCACGGAGAACGTTGTACCCATAGTCGCACCCCGGAACGTGTACCTATATATATCTGAGCTAGGTGCACAGCCAACGACCAGCGGAAATAGAAGCGCGGATAAAACCAGGCGAAAAATAAAGCTACCCGAAGTCATCAAACAGGATGTTGTCAGGCTCAACACCTAAATTATCGAGCATCTCCATGCAAGCTTTGAGCATTAACGGAGGACCGCAAAGATAGTATTCAACGTCTTCCGGTGCTGGGTGTTCTTGAAGATATTGGTCAAGCAGGACCTGATGGATGAATCCAGTATCCCCCGTCCAGTTATCCTCAGGTAGTGGTTCAGATAAGGCCAGGCGCCATGAAAAGTTAGGATTGTCCGCCTGGATAGCATTAAAGTCGTCGATATAGAAAGCCTCTCGCAAACTTCTTGCGCCGTACCAAAAACTCACCTTACGTTCAGTCTGCACACGGCGAAACAGATCAAAAATGTGCGATCGCATGGGAGCCATGCCAGCACCACCGCCTACGAAGATCATCTCGTTGTCAGTATCCCGAGCAAAGAACTCACCGAACGGACCTGAAATTACAACATCATCCCCTGGTTTAAGACTAAAGATGTAAGAAGTCATCTTGCCGGGCGGTGTGCCCTCAGGCGACCGAGCTGGCGGCACCGCAACACGAACGTTCAACATGATGACACCCTTCTCATCAGGATAGTTCGCCATGGAATATGCGCGAGTCACCGGTTCGTCCAAAACTGCCTCAAACCGCCATAACTTGAAGTTGTCCCAGTCCAAACGATACTCATCTTCTACGTCGAATTCTCCATATGAATAACGTCCTGGCGGTGCTTCTATTTGAATGTATCCACCGGCGCGAAACGGCACCTCTTCCCCTTCGGGCAACTCGAGAATCAGTTCCTTGATGAAAGTGGCAACGTTATGATTCGACCGAACCTTACACTGCCAACGTCGAACACTGAACAAGTCCGCCGGAATCTCGATCGACATGTCCTGTTTGACCTTGACCTGGCAAGACAGCCTCACATGCTCTCGAGCTTCACCTCGACTGACATGACTGGTCTCGGTTGGCAGAAGTGCACCGCCGCCATTCATGACCTTGACCTTACAAACCCCGCAAGTCCCTTTACCCCCACAAGCTGACGGAATGAAGATTTGATTGGTCGCTAAGGTACCGAGAAGCGTGCCTCCAGCTGGGGTGTGTAAACACTTGTCTGGATCATCGTTAACTGTAATCGCGACATCGCCAGTAGCTACAAGCTGACGTCTAGCCACCATCAAAAGTCCCACCAAGGAGACAATTGTGAGCGTAAACATTGCAACACCGAGGCTGATGGTCACCATGGTTAGAGTTGCACTCCCGCGAAGGCCATGAATCCAATGGCCATTAGTCCAACTAAAATAAAGGTCAACCCAAGCCCTCTCAACGCTACGGGCGGATTACTGTAGCGAAGCCGCTCTCGGATACCGGCCAACGCAACGATTGCCAACAGCCACCCTACTCCTGATCCGAAGCCAAACACAGCGCTCTCCGCCAAGCCATAGTTGCGCTCCACCATAAACAGTGACGCGCCAAGAATGGCGCAATTGACGGCAATCAAGGGCAGAAAAATTCCAAGTGCTGCATGTAATTTTGGAACGAATCGGTCTAACGTCATTTCAACGATCTGTACACTGGCAGCTATCGTTCCAATGTAGACCAACAACCCGAGAAACGATAGGTCCTCTGCTCCTAGCGAGGGATGTAACCACTCCAAAGCACCCGACTGTAAAACAGTGACATAAATAAGATTATTCATCGGAACCGTGATCGTCAGCACGAACACGACGGCCAATCCCAATCCCAAAGCAGTCTTGACCTCCCGAGACACTGCCAAGAAAGAGCACATGCCCAGATAGAAGGCCAGCGCCATATTCTCCACAAAAATCGCTTTGACCCCGAGGCTGAGATAATGCTCAATCATTCGCTCTCCACCTGCTCAGGTTTCCAAGTGCGCAGTGCCCAAATAAAAAATCCAATGATAAAAAACGCCCCAGGTGATAACACCATCATTCCATTGGGGGTGTACCAACCTCCCTCACTGGTCAATGGAAGCAATTGGATGCCCATCAGCGATCCAAAGCCAAATAATTCCCGAATACATGCCGTGCCCATTAGGATTGCTCCGTAACCCAGACCATTACCGAGCCCATCGACCAAACTCAACGTCGGAGGATTTTGCATCGCGAATGCCTCCGCTCGCCCCATGATGATGCAGTTCGTAATAATCAGTCCTACAAAAACTGACAGTTGCTGAGAAAGCTCGAATAGATAGGCCTTTAAAATCTGGTCAACCACAATGACCAGTGAAGCAATGATGGTCAATTGGACGATGATGCGAATATTCGTCGGAATGAGATGTCGTAACGCACTTACAAAAAAATTCGATGAAATTAAGACGCCAACAACGGCAGCACTCATAACCAATGCCGTATCCATCTTTATCGTCACGGCCAACGCGGAACAGATCCCCAACACCTGTAGCGCTATCGGATTGTTGTTAAACAGCGGATCGATTAACGCATCTCGCGTCTTACTTGCCAGCGCCATCACACCCCCTCCTCGGCCCGTAATCTTTCCAAATACGGCCGGAAACCCTCTGCGCCAAGCCAAAATTGAAGCATGTTAGTAACACCTCGGCTGGTCATTGTGGCACCGGCTAGACCATCGACTCGAAATGGATCAGTCTCTGGCGCCCCCGCTCTACCGCGGATGACTTCGATCCGCACTTCACCGTCAGTATCAAATACGCGGCGCCCGGGCCATAGTGACTTCCATCTAGGGTTATCAACTTCACCTCCTAACCCCGGTGTCTCTCCATGGTCATAATACGTAAGCCCTCTAACTGTCTCCATGTCTGCATCAAGAGCAACAAACCCATATAGGGTTGCCCACAGCCCCATTCCACTAATGGGAAGAATCACGAGTTCAAGATCATCATCCGTGCTCCGCAACTCGTAGACCAATACATGATGAGGCACTCGTCTTACCTGAGCCGCATTCTCAGGCGCCAAATTACTTGTTTCTATATCGGCGGTCGCGGCATCTTGGTCAAATAGATCCGGATCAATGTCAGTAGCTGTTTGCCCACTCTCTAGGTCGACCACCACCGGGCGAATCGCTCCAAAACGAACGTCGACCTCATCGGGAGACAACCGTTCGTCAGTGGTAGCCAATCCTGCCGCAACTAATACGTTCCGCTGCTTTTCCAGTGCCTCATTCGCCTCTTGAAGGTCTTTGAGCGAAACATTGGATGAGCTAACAACAAGCGCACACACTACGCAGACCGCAGCAGCAAACGCAAGATTGTATGCAGCGCTAGCGTTCATACCGAACCTTTCTCCGTCGAACATTGGCTTGCACGACGAAATAGTCGATCAGTGGTGCGAAAAGATTCATAAACAGAATGGCGAGCATCATCCCTTCTGGGTAAGCGGGATTTATCACACGAATCAAAACCACTAGAACACCAATGAGAAAACCGTAATAGTAGTGTCCTTTTAGCGTTGACGGTGATGACACCGGGTCTGTCGCCATAAACACAGTGCCGAATGCCCACCCTCCGACTACGAAGTGCCACACAGGTGGTACATTAAAAAACAGATTCGTCATGGAGTCGACGCTATTAAGCAACAATGCCATGAGCAATGTGCCCCCGACAACACTGATCATAATTCTCCATGACCCCACACCGCTACTTACCAGGATCACAGCACCGACAAGACATGCGAGAACAGAAGTTTCTCCCATCGAACCTGGAATGAGTCCGATAAAAGCGTCCCACCAACCAAAACTTTCCGTAAGCGATGCACTGCCGCCCAAGGTGGCCTGCGCAAGTGCAGTCGCACCACTCACACCGTCGGGAGAGGTTTGGGCTGCGATCCACACCGCATCACCTGACAACTCAGCTGGATAAGCAAAAAATACAAAAGCCCGCGCCGTCAGCGCTGGATTCAGGATGTTCATTCCCGTGCCACCAAAAATCTCTTTCCCAACCACAACACCAAACGACACTCCCAGCGCAACCTGCCAAAGAGGAATCGTAGCCGGCACAATCAATGGAAATAACATTCCTGTTACTAGAAATCCTTCGTTTATCTCGTGGCCACGGACGGTCGCAAAAATAGCTTCCCATAACCCACCACACACAAACGTCACGACGAGTACAGGCAGGTAATACAACCCTCCGTGTATCAGACAAGCCAGAACATCGGTCGATGAGAATCCGATGCCCAATGCCTCAATAATTTGGCTTTGCCAATTCACAAGAGGGACTGCCCCAGCCTCAATTGCTCGGTTGGCTTGATACCCAGTGTTGTACAAAGCCATGTACACACAACCGGATAACGCAATAACAACGGTCACCATCAGGCGCTTTACGTCGATACCGTCGCGGAGATGCGACGGCCCTTCAGTAACATGGCCAGGTGTGTACAGCAGCGTATCCTGAGCTTCCCATACCGCACCCAGTCGCTCCAGCTTTCCACCTGATTCGAAGTGATGCGCTTGCCGGTCCAGCAAACGCCGCAGAAACTTCATCTTGTCACGAGGCCCAGGGCTTAAAGAGCTCCGCTATCCCTCCTGCTCAATAATGTTCAATACATCCCGTAAATACGTTCCGTAGTCATTCTTTCCAGGACAAACAAACGTACAAAGAGCCAAATCTTCTTCATCGAGTTCAAGACACCCTAATGTCTCCGCCCTTTCAACATCACGCATTAGAAGTGCTCGTAATAGAGGCGTCGCCATCAGGTCGAATGGCATCACCCGTTCGTACATCCCAATTGGCACAATGGCCCGTTTCGAACCGTTAGTCGAAGTGGTTAAGGAAAACTCCTTGCCTGGCAACCACGCCGAGGCAAAAGTTCTGATGGTCGAGAATTTTCTCAACCCCGGCATTAACCAACCCAAGAATTCCCGCTCTCGGTCTTCAGCAATTACGGAAACCTGCTGATGGTATCGTCCGAGATACCCATGTACCGGCCCGGAAGCTGTACGGCCAGAAAAGACCGATCCAGAAACGACACGGGTATCGTCCATCTCGAACTCGTCACGCACCAAGTCATCCAATGACACGCCGAGACGAGTCTGGAGTAATCTCGGTCGCCGCACCGGTGGTCCACCTAGCGAAATGACGCGGGTGACCTCGAGCCCCCCGGACTGAAAAAGTTTGCCGATTGCCGTGACGTCTTGTGCGCCGATGTTCCACGTCATCTTGTGACGGTTAACTGGGTCGAGGGTGTGTATATGCAGACCCACGGTGCCGGCCGGATGCGGACCAGAAAATTGCTCATGCCTCAATTGATCGGACACGGAAATTCGGATATCTGTTTCCGGCGCGGTACACACATAAACCGGACCATCAGTCAAACGGCACAACGCCGCCAATCCTCGCTCAAATGCATCGATGTCGGTAACCACACGATCAAATGAAGGTGCTAACGGTTGCGTGTCAATCGCCGTTACAAAAATAGAGTGTGGGCGGCTCTCCGGATGCGCCACGCGGCCAAATGGTCGCGCTCGTAGCGATACCCACATGCCAGACTCGACAAGAAGATCTCTGACATCATCAGATGATAGGCCGCTAGGGTGGCGACCGGTGAAGGTGCGAAACGAGACTTCGTCTGGTCCACGACCCTCACGTTCTGCACGGCTTAATTTAATAACAAGAGACTGTAACGCCCGGCGGTCACCGCGATGAATGTCTACAACGGTCCCTGCGGCTGGCGCTGTATATCGCACACCAGGAGTGCTCTTATCTTCAAAGAGAAGTTGCCCCCGTCGGACATCGTCTCCAACCGAAACGTGCATCTTAGGTCGAAGCCCAACCGAATCCGTTGCAAGCACCGCGACCTGTTGGCAAGGACCTGCCTGCTCAATTTCTTGAGCAGGTTTACCTCCAATCGGCAAAGCAATTCCTTTTCGGAACTTATGTAAGCTCATCACATTAAAGCGGAAGCTTGTGAAACATTTCTCAAGGTAAATGCTAAAAAATACGGGGCTAGCCCCGTAAACAATAAAACTACCTAAAAAAATCTGTCGCCGCGGTAAGTAAGACCCTTTACCAACTTGACCAGATTACTTGATACGATGCTATCGCTGCACCGGTGGTAAGTCAATGAATGATTACTCACCCAAAGTCAACTCAAGAGTGTTTCTGCTACCATGCGAACCGGTCAACAGAAACAATAGGAATACTTTCTAAACTTTTCGTATGTCAGTACGTACCATTGTCGTCTGTGAAGCACAGGTGCCGTTCGTTAGTGGTGGGGCCGAGTCGCTTTCTCGCGAACTCGTCGAACAACTGCGTGGAAGGGGCTACCTCACCGAGTTAATCAGTATCCCATTTCAGTGTGGTCCAAAAGGAGAAACCCTCAGCCACGCGGCAGCTTGGCGTCTAATTGATCTCAGCGAGAGCAATGGGGTGCCTATCGACCTCGCCATTACCACAAAGTTCCCAACGTATTTTGTGCGTCATCCCAACAAAGTCAGTTGGTTGCTTCACCAACACCGTGCAGCCTACGAGTTATCTGGAACCCCTTATAGCGATTTTCAGCACACTGAAGAAGACGTCGGCCTCCGTGAATCAATCATCGATCTCGATACAAGAATGTTAGGCGAATGCCGGCGTTTGTTTGCTATAGCCAAGAATACGGCCAGCCGGCTTAAGCGATTCAACGGACTATATTCAGAAGTGCTTTACCACCCTCCACGCTTAGCCGACCGTCTTGAATCTGGTATCCAAGGCGACTACGTACTATCAGTTGGCCGACTGGAACCCGTTAAACGTGTTGACTTGCTCATTAGAGCAATGTCCTTCGTTGATCAACCCACAAAACTATTGATCGTTGGTGAGGGCTCTCAGCGCGAACCTCTAGAAGCGCTCGCCGCTAAATATGATGTTCTTGATCGTGTGGAATTTCTCGGTTGGGTGCAAGACGAACGCCTAGTCCGACTCTACGCCGACAGTTTAACCGTCGCCTACACACCATATGACGAAGACTACGGTTATGTGACGCTTGAAGCCTTTCTTTCCCACAAACCAGTTATCACCGCTACAGATTGCGGCGGCACCCTAGAATTCGTTGAAGACGGTGTAAACGGCAAGATTTGTGCCCCTGCCGAAGAATCGATCGCCGATGCAATTAATGCTCTAGCCCACAAACGTAAACATGCAGCCTCGCTAGGAGCTGCTGGTTACGAAATCGCCCGCCAGATCACCTGGGATGGTGTCATAGAAAAATTAGTAGAAAGTTCGTAAGTCCTCATCGCAAAAAACACTGGAGCACCTAAGGCGAAAGACAACATGCCCGGCGACAAAGAAAAATTCTACTACTCCGTACCCCTGAAGTTTGAAGGTTTAGGTAAAACCTTGGCAACACGAAGACGCCAGAACATCCGCAGTGTGAGTATTAATTTGGCAAACCATCGTGCCGGATGTAAACGTGTACGTGCTACGTGTTTAACGTAATAGAGATAAGCACTTTCATGGAATGCACGGATTGCAAGCTCTGGCACCGTTTCGCTTGAACGTCCCACGTGGTGCATTACCCGAGCTTGGGGAACGTAGCGAACGGTATACCCAAGACCACGGAGGCGGCGACACAAATCGGCGTCCTCCCAGTACATGAAGAAATCGCTATCGAATCCGCCAACCAACATTAGCGATTCACGCCTTGCAAGCATGCATGCACCAGACACCCAATCAACCTCAAACCCCTCCGCGTTACTAGCAACAGAAGTCCGCACGTTACGTTTCGCTAATGCTGACGAAGGAAACAGTTGCATTAACAACGTAGACCGCCCGAACAGACCAGTCAACATATCAGGGTCCCCGCGAGCACTTCCTTGAACTGTGCCGTCAGAATCAATCACACACGGCCCAACAAGAGCACACTCTGGATGTTCCATTAGTTCTTGTTCAAGACGAGACACCGCGCCTAGTCTAACCTCACAATCAGGATTGATAAGGAGTACATTGCGGCTAGAAATTAGTGACAGGGCTTGATTGACGGCTGCGGCAAAACCCACGTTAGAAGTGTTTCGCTGAATCCGAACCATCGGGTTCGGATTCAGCAAATCAAGACTGTCGTCGGATGATGCATTATCGACCACAATAGCTTCCCAGTCCCTGTTTTCAAAAGCCTTTCCGAGCGAGGCTAAGCAGTTACGCAGAACTTCACCGGAATTGAAGTTGACAACAACCACCGAACACTCAATTGTCACAGTAGACGCGCCAAGCGAATATCGAAACGTTTTTCTCGAATCTTTGCGACTAACCAGCGGCGTTCCAGCCTTCGCCATAAATCACTTACTGAAACACGCCGGCGTCGCTGAATTGCCAGGCGCTGCCTCCAGACTCGAGGAACACCCTTCAACGCATTCCACTTTGCCTCCAGGAACGGAGCCAAAGCTCCCCTTGATGCGTAATAGAAGCCGGCGGCGACAACGTAGAGTAAATGGCCGGGAAAACTTAGAACTAGCAACGGCCCTGGCGTGTTCTTAAGGTACAACCACTCAGAATTGCGTTGCCCATAGTAGACGGCCGTATGACTGACGCGGCCTAACGTCGCACTTCCAACGTGAGCAACGACCGCAGTCGGTACATATTGACACCTATAACCGAGCAGCTGAGCTCGATAAGAAAGGTCGACATCCTCA
Source organism: uncultured Vicinamibacteraceae bacterium (assembly GCA_964624855.1). GTDB lineage: Bacteria > Acidobacteriota > Vicinamibacteria > Vicinamibacterales > UBA8438 > CAUZIB01. The sequence continues at coordinate 8,212 of CAZUZW010000025.1, read as the reverse complement.
AACACTAAAAAAAATGCTTCGTCGAAACCACCCACTTGCTTAAACACTTCTTGACGAAATAGACAAGCAGCCCCGCACGCCGAAAAAACATCGGCCGGTTGTGCCATATCAGCGGCTGGGGCTCCATGGCCGCGTTTGAACGCACCACCCCACAAGGTAACTACGTCGCCCGCGCTGTCGAGTGTCGAAGGATCATCAAGATAGACAATGCGAGACGTAGCAAAACCAATCGATGGATTTTCATTAAGACCATTTTGAAGAGCTTCCAGCCAGTCTGGGGCCGCCTCCGTATCGTTATTAAGAAACGCCAGATAGTCTCCACGTGCCGCTGCTGCACCGGCATTGTTAGCCGCGGAAAACCCGACATTCTCTTGATGCTCAATCAGGCGTACTTTGCTAAATTTTTCTCTAATAAGGGCACATGACTCGTCCTTCGAACCGTTATCAACCACTATGACTTCGTGACTAACAGTCTGACGCTCCAAAGCATTCAGGCACCGTTCAATATGTTCGTAACCGTTGAAATTAACAACGATAACTGAGATCACCGGTTTTTGTTCGTCACGATGCAACATACTAGGAAATTGTTGTCGAAAGTGTCGATGGTCCCTCTTGAGACCGCGTTCCATGCAGGTTCTTATACACGTTTACCGTCTGCTGAGCGGCACGTTCCCAAGAGAACCTCGCTGCTCTGGAAAGGCCAGCCCGTGCGCAGTGCTCGCGGTGTGCTTGGTCGACTACAAGGCGATATAAAGCATCCGCCAGTCCTGTTTCGTCTCGGGGCTCAACAAGCTCAGCGGCATCACCCACAACCTCCCCGGTTGGCCCGTTGTCAGTTGCAAGCACAGCTGTTCCGCACGCCATTGCTTCGACGAGCGGCAACCCAAACCCCTCGTACCTGGAGGTATAAACAAGCGCCGTCGCTCCTCGGTAGAATCCTACAAGCTTTTCATCCGAAACGTTCTCGTAGTACTCAACTGCATGGGACACTCCTGCCGCAGCGGCCACCCGATCGAGCACGGATCGATGGCCCCGGTCGACTCCAACGATTACAAGACGCAGGTTCTCACCGCCGGAAAGTTGGCGTACTCTGGCGACGACGTTGAGCGCCATCGAAACATCTCGCCGCGGGTGCAAGTCACCGACATGTAACACATATGGTTCTACTCCATTCACCGGAGAACTCTCCGTCGTTGCTGGAGTAAAACAATTTGTAGCAGCAAGGGGAATAACGACAATCCGATCTGGTTCAATGTCATACGCTGATGAGATTTCTCGTTTAGAGAACTCAGAATCAGTAATGATTGAATCCGCCATCACGGCGCTGTAGCGATAGAACAGGCGTCGAAATCGATCTCGACGATGTGGATACCACTCGGGACAACGTTCATAACTGCAGTCGTGAATCGTGACTACAGTCGGTGGTACACCCCACCATGGACATGTATAAGCTGGTGCGTGATACACGTCTAACGCTGCACTACGAGAACCGACTGGAATTGACCATAGCGTCCATCCAAGGTTTGTGGGTATACCACTTGGCGCCGGACCAGCAACAACGTTTAGTGGAAGACTAAGGCCGCCAGGAGATCCAATCGCTATTACCTCCGGTCCGTCCGCCATCGCGGCAATTGCACCAAAAAGCGCGCGCGTATATCTCCTGACTCCACCTGCTGAAGAAATCAATGCCCGACCATCGAATCCAATTCGCAGTGACTTAATCATGGGGTAATGTCTGTCGATCGTGTAACCGCCTTGGTTAACACAAACGAAAGTTAGCGCAATTCGACGAAAAGGCGGCGCACTCTGACATCGTGACGTGCACACACCTCTCGAATCCTCGTTTCGGATTCCGGATCAATAGACGGGCTGCTTAGGATCAACTCGTCGACTTTGTGCATGCGCATGCTAAGTTCGAGATCATCTGACCCAGCACGTACAGGCAAGCCAAGAATCCAGCGCCTCTGCTTGACCGGGTCATCATCGAGAAACCCAACCGGGTTCATTTCCCAACTGCTGTTAGCGCGCATTTCCCGGGCAAGCATCTGGCCACCTGACCCAGCACCGTAAATCAATACGCGCCGGCTCCGTTTGCTTCGACTTGCAGCAGCTTCACTCATCAGCCGGAAGGATGCGCGAGAAACCATCACTAAAACGAACAACAACACAGCGTCAATCAACAGTACGCCTCGAGAAAACAACTCAAAGCGATAGATATATGTTGCGGCAAGAATAGAAAGAATAGATCCACCTGCAACGCCACGGGTTACTGCATACGCATCCCGTAAGCCAAAGGTTTCCCACGACCGAGCATATAGCCCAGACGAATATAGGGCGACCAACTTAAATCCGAGTACCACAGGAAATGAGGCTGTGAACGTTGGTAGAAATTCCGTCAACGCTTCACCCTCAAAACGGATCAAATAAGCTCCGTAATATGAACTGCTTATGAGAAGAATATCGAGCAAAACCTGACCCACGTGCCATTTGAACGCGAGATCCTTCAAGAATGGGGCAAAAGAACTCTTTTGCAATGCTAAAAAATCATCAGCCTCGTAGGCGGGTACCCTTGCCAAATAGATTCCAAACAAGGTTGAAGCTACGACAAACAAGCTCGCAACTGGAACTATTACGTCCTCTCCAGCAACTGTCAGACCTACCGCCAACGCACCTCCAGAAATCCCAAGTGCGTATAAAATTCGAACTGCGCTCCGCTCAGAGAAACCTAATGAAACCAGACGGTGCGATACATGGTCCGTTCCTCCTCGGGTAGCCTTACGACCAGCAAACTTTCGGAGTACTAGTACGAACCCAGTATCAAAAAGTGGAACGGCAAGAATTAATCCAACCGCTAAACTGTCAATAATCATGTCCGGCTTGTTAGCTAGAAACGGTACGAGTGAGGTCCCAGCGAGAATCCCGCCAATAAATAAACTGCCGCAGTCACCCATAAACAAACGCGCAGGCGAACGATTCAAAATAAGAAAACCAATCAAGCTGCCACTTACCGCGACCAACAGTGCCACGACAGCAGATCCAAGATAAGGTCCGTAGGCCCAAGCGAAAAAAAGACACGCCACTACCGCAACCCCACCAGCCAGACCATCCATGTTGTCGAGTAGATTCAAGGTGTGAACAACACCCCCGAACCATATAATTGCGATAAGGGCCGAAACAGTCGTCGGCGCAGTTTGAGGGGTCACCGCTATCAGACCAAACACGTAGAACGCTCCGATCGCGAGTGACCCAACCAATTTACCAAGAGGAGTCAGCGTGAGAGTGTCATCTGCAAGGCCCACGATGAACATTGCAAATGCAGCTCCAACAACCGCCAAGGCGGTAGCCATTCCATCGATTTCAGGTGATACAACGGCAACCACTCCGACCAAATAGACCGATGTGACGGCAATAGCAACGCCTCCGAATGTTGGCGTCGCACTCTGATGCCAGCGATCTGTCCGCGGTGGAACGACCGCTCCTATTCGACGTCCGCTTCGCTGAATCCACCGACTTAACGCGTATGAAATCAGGATGCCAATTAAGCCCAATGCAGCGAGTAGAGTTCCCGTAGTTTCCACGGTTAACAATCCATGTCGGGATAATCAGGTCACCGTCGCATTTGAGACCAGGGGGGCTTTAGTCTCATCGAAGGTAAACGAACTACCGTGCAAAATTCCATCACAAATAACATCCAGACCTGGGGTCGCCCCAGGCAGTAAGTCTTCAAGCTGCTTTAGCGACAGTACAAATATCGGATAACCAGCCCGTGGCGTGACAAACCCCAGCGGGACCATACGACGAAAAAAGAAGTGATAGGCATACCGTTTGGCACGTTGTAATCGGTCACCTTCCAACGGATTCTTAAACGGAAGACGATCAAGAATATCGAAGTACTCGTCCGCTGTGCTGGCATCGTGAGTCACACCTTTATTCCGCACCCACGCTTCCCCGGCAACGACAACTGGTAGCCCGACGCTCGTCAACTCAACACCCATCTTGGTTCCGTAAATAATAGCGGCGTTGCATAGTGACATTAATCCGTAAGTGCTCAATTCACTCTCGGCAGGAACAATTATTATGTTGGACGATAACTGCGGGAGCCGGCGCAACAACTCCGTTAGCACCGGTTGGCGCGAACGCGGAAACCCACTAATCTCGGCAGGGTGCACACGAATTAGCAATTGAAGTTCGGGACGCTTGGCAAAATATTCGCAGGTTCGCGTCAACCAGTCCAACATATCCGGAAACGCGTTCGCTGGATAATGCAACTGTGCATCCCAGGTTACATTCGTGAGAAGCCCAATCACGGGACGATCCGGATCGATTCCAACGGTCTCTTGCAATTCACGCGAGGGTGTCCTGATGGTGGGACGGTGAAACACGATCCAATCAAACAAACCCTCGCGTCGACTTGCCAAATAATCGAGCAAGGTGCGCTCTTTCGTCTCTGTCAACTCTAAACGTTCCCACTCAGATTTCGGTTCTGACATTAAGGTGTGGTGATAGGTATCGCCATGACTAAAAATAAAACGGCGCTTGCGGTAGGCCACGTTCCAGTTCGCCACACGAACGCCTTCTTTGCGACAGACTTCACCCATGATCCCCCACGGAACATAAATACCATGGGTAAAAACCCCGCAAGCAAATTCATGATCTCGAACTAGCCGCCGCGTAGCAAACATCGTGACTAGAGCAGCGTGCAAGTATCGACGTAGGACTGCTTCAGCTTTGGGTTCCTGATCGAGCGAACCGGTTGCGAAAAACCGCAGCGCTCCAGCATAAGCATGCTCTCCAACATTGAGTCCTTCGTGCCGGTAGGTTGCGATCTTCTCATAAGCAAGCGATCGCCCAATATCCGCAGACAAGTGTCGTTGGTCGTCCGTCACCAAGGCACTCATCCGGTGGACACGAACACCTAGAGTTGCATAAACACGAAGTGCCGGCTTGAAACAATTGTTACAAAGGTCACCGGCCGGGCCCCGCTCTACAAACCGATCAACACTGGGATACAGCGAAACATCACACTCAGCACACGCCGACAACGCACTATCGCACAGCAATACATGAGGTTCCGCTCCCCGTAATCGAAGAGCGGCGGCCAAGGCACTCTCCAACGAAACCGCATGAGCGTACGAACCGATCGCAGTCGCAAGCAACACACGCTTGCCACTGCTACTTTGGGTCTGCGCGGCCTCCCAAATATCCCTCCCACGGCTAAGGATTTCTTCCCATTCGGGATATGCGTCCCTGCGCGCATGGTACCAACGTCGCAATAGCCGGCTCTGACGCCAAAGCTGAGGAAACCGGCGAATAACATGCTTCATCGTCAGTCGGGACTTAATCAGTCCCCTCCAGCATTGCCAAGAAAGACTCAGGGTCTGGAACCGAATCAATTATCCGCCAAGGGTCATACTCACGAAGTTCATGCTCCGTGAATTCTCCCGTGGCAACAGCGACAGTCTTCGCGCCAATCGCCTTACCACAAGTCACATCGTGGGGTGTATCGCCGATCACAAACAGATGGTCAAGCATATTGACGTCTTGATCGGTCACCGCCTCAAGAGCTCGCTTCGCGATATCAACCCTAGTCTCGGTTTCTCGCGCAAACGCCCCACCCAAGAAATAATCGGCAATTCCGTAATAGGTCAGTTTGGCATGAGCACCAGCAGCAGTATTTCCCGTCAATAGATACGAATCGACATCCGGCCGCCGTGTCCGACAGTACTGTAGAACTTCCAACACACCGCCAAGAACTCGACCCTGACGAAGTGGAAGCACTCCGGGAAGGTGTGCCTCATAACTATTTACCATCCTCGGCAGCACGTCATTAGAAGCAGGCAACTCTAGATAATCAAGGATGGCCTTTCCTACCGCAAAATCAGTCAACCCTCCGGTCTTAAGATCTTGTAAATTCACCGGATACCCGGCGACTTCGCCAGCGGCCTTCTCCCAAGCAAAGATGCCGGCACGACCCGTTGTTAAGAGGGTTCCGTCGATATCCCAAAGTAAAACGGTCTTCATGCGGTCATCGCGTACAGCGTCTGTTGCATGGCTTCAGCCAGACTCGCTCCGTCTAGACCGTGCGCAACCAACACCTCGACATTACCGCCAGATTCAGGAACTTGAGTTAAACCGAACCGACGAAAGACGAAAGACCGGTCAATGTTTAGTTCCGCGAGCCTAGCGCCAAGCATCGCCCCTTGGCCACCGGCGATGTAGTGATTATCGAGAGTGAAAACAGCCTGACAACCCTCGATGGTTTCGCACAACCAATCATCATCTACCCGATTGAGCCACGGCAAATTAACAACCTTCAGCGAAACGCCGTGGTCTCTCTCGAGCTCTTCTGATGCTCGGACCGCTTGCGCCAGCATGATCGGTCCATACCCAAATACTACGCCGTCAGTACCGTCGCGTAGAACGACTCCTCGCCCTTCAATCAACTGGTACCCAGACGGGAGTTCGTACGGAACCTGGACCAGGATGGACACGAGACGTAAGTAGCAACTCTCATCGCTACTATTCAGACAAAAGTCAACAGCTAGGGCAACTTCCTCTTCACACGAAGGTTCAATCATGACCAAATGAGGAATAGCACCCAGACTAGAGATGTCACGAACACATTGGTGCGAGTGGCCTGGCCCTCCAGGCAGCAAACCTGCCAACGACCCCACATACACTACCTTCCGGTGTTCCGTTGCATTGTTGTAGATCTGTTCATTAGGCCGAGCCGACAGAAAACAACTAAATGAATGAGCAACTGGAAGTAGTCCCCGAAGTGCGATACCACTTGCCACCGACACCATATCCTGCTCAGCAATTCCACACTCAATGAAACGTTCTGGAAAACGGTCGCGAAATGGAATTAATCCACAGTCGAGGACAAGGTCAGCGTCCAGAGCAATCACGTCTTGTCGCTGTGCGGCTTGCTTCACTAGCGATTCTGCATAAACAGGAATAAAACGCTGAGTGCCTGACCGTGGACGGGTCGGCGGCCGAGGAACGCCTTCAACTCTCAAAGGCTCGACGCCAAGTTTCTCAAGCTTTTTATTAGCCTTCGCTAGAAGCTCAGTATGCGCCCGAACATATTGTTCAACGTCTGGAGCACCACTGTGAAAATGATACATCTGGTCTTCGGGTGGCATGGCCGGTCCTTCCATGAAAGACACGCCTTTGCCCTTAATGGTGTCAGCCAAAATTACGCTGGGCTGGTCACCTGCCGCCCGTGCGCCAGAAAGTGCCTCGCCTATTTGGGCCGGATCATGACCATCGCATCGTTGAACATCCCAACCAAATGCTTCAAACTTTCGCGTGAGATCACCTAAATCGCTGACGGCACGCACCCAAGTGTCTGACTGTATCTTGTTGTAGTCGACAATCGCCGTTACCTCATGTAAATGCATGTTGGCTGCTTGCTGTAGCGACTCCCAAATCTGACCTTCCTGTAATTCGCCGTCTCCAGTCAACACATACACTCGCCCGTCTATTCCGAGTCGTCGATTCGCAATAGCAATTCCTTTGGCCTTCGAAATACCCATTCCGAGAGAACCAGTATTCATGGCAACAGTAGCCGTGCCAACATCAGGATGACCAGGAAGACCACCTAAGCGACGAAGCGTATGAAGAGATTCGAACGGCAACCGCTCAAGAGCGATCATCAACGCATAAAAGGCTGGAACATCGTGACCTTTCGACGAAAAATACACATCCTGAGGATTTCGTGGGTCTTCACCGACACGCAACTCATTGAGCTGTAACCAAGCGACGAGATCGAGACTACTAAAGGTCGTTCCTGGGTGACCCGATCCCGCTCGCGCGATCATATACAGAACATTAATACGGGCGAGCGCACCAAGAACTTCCACGCGCTCGTTGGGATCGTCTTTCGCCGCAGCCATTGCTCGTCTAATTTCATCCAAAGGCACATACTGAAAATCACTCATAACTCGTCCACTCATTTCGGTTCAAATCGATCAACTGACACCTGTGGCAACAGAACGTTTTCTTGCATCACCAGCTGCTCAGCGAGCATCCAATCTTCTGCGTCATTAATGTCGAGCCCTTCATCGCCCTCCGTCAAAAACGGCATCACGACCTCACCAGCAATCGTCCGTCCTTCAAACACAACTCGCGTCCAAGCTATCTCCAAACTAGCATTTTGTACATGGATAACCGGTAACGATTGATACTGACTACTGTGCCACGGTTGTTC
>CAZUZW010000024.1:22476-38318 GCA_964624855.1 uncultured Vicinamibacteraceae bacterium | reverse complement strand
AGGCACTATCGCCGAAGTTTCACCCACCAAGATGCGTTGTTCAATCCTGCCTTCGAATGATGTGCCGATGATGCTCTCGTGCACAAAGGGTCGGTCAACTGGAAGCAGGTTCATCGCATCAAGTACAGACATCACTGCGGCGGTTCCGTTCCCACCTGGCGACCGGTCTACCTGTCCATTCACAGAAACCGTCACACTTCTCAAATCGGCGTCGTCTGCGTGTGGCAAACCAGTAAAGATAGTTCCATGGAGTCCCCTGAGATGAGACAGCTCCGGGTGGCTGACGTTAACCCTGGATTCAACGACGCCCGCGATCTCCATCCCTAGTGCACTGAGGGCAGGCGCATAACTCGGTAAAATCGGTACCCCGGCAGTTTCGCTGTCGATAATGACGTAGAACCCCCCACCAAACGCGACGTCTAGACTGACGTCACGTGCGCCAAGTTTGACGTCGAGGCGAGGAACGGACACGAAGGAAGGGACCGCCACGACCGACACTTGATTCACCCGGTCACCCTCACGGGTTGCCACCGCGCGAACGGTTCCCACGGGTGTATCCAAGCGAATATCTGTCTCATCCGCCACCTGCAACAGTCCTTTCTCAAGCGCGACGGTGACAACACCAATCACGCCGTCAATAGACACAAATCCAAAACCTTGAGTATTCATGAAGAGCACACCAGCGTGAGACCCTGTCTCTACAGGCTCGGTCAAGACAGCACCGCACATATCCGTGTGACCACGAGGTTCCAGCATGAGTAAACGTCGAAGTCCGTCATGATGCTTAGTAAGCCACCGTTGCTTGGTAAGCATCGTTGGGCCGACAGGGGTCGGAAACCCCTCGACAATCAATCGCAACGGTTGACCCGCCACGTGCGCATCAATCGTTTTCAGTAATATGTTCATGAACAACGCAGCCTACCTCAAACGTATGGGTCCAGTCTCAAAACAGCAGTAGCACTTCCACATTGAACCACCCGCCGGAGCGCGCTAAGCTAGACGGGTCGGCGAGACCCATTTCACGGAGACTCAAGTGAAGAACCGAAATCTACTGACGCTGTTGACACTATCGCTCGCTATTTGCCTCGTCGGCTGTGCGGAGCCGCCGACTGCGGGAGTCGATGCCGCAAACGCACGATTAGACGCCGTCGCAAACGACGGAAATACTTACGCAGCCGACGCATACAGGAGCGCTGAAGCTGCTGCTACAGCACTTGATGCTGAACTTGACACGCAGGCGGCCAGTTTTGTTCTGTTTCGCTCGTACGAGCGCGCCCTCGAACTAATCGGTTCAGTTGAAACGGCGGTCGATGCGGTGGAGAATGCCATCGAGGCCGAGAAATCAAGATTGCGGACCGAGACCGAGCGGCTAGTTGGCGATACCGAAGGGGCCGTCACGACCGCCCGAGCGTCGATCGCGGCTATTCCAACTAACGATCTCGAGGAAGAACAGGCGACAACTTGGGATGAAGATCTTGCAACTGTGGAATCGTCGCTGGCAGAGACGGCTCGACTCTTAGCCGGAGAGCAACTCATTGGAGCGCGCGCTGAGGCGGAATCTGCACTCGCTTCGGCCAACGCGATCAACCGAGCAGTCACCACACTTGTGGCTGAATTGGAACAGGCTCGCGAAGAAGAAGCAGCCCGGCGGGCGCGAGGCGATGTCACCATTCCTTCAACGGTGCTGGCCGACGGACAAGAACTCTCCGCCGGCACTTACCAGCTTAACTTGGCTGCGGACGGTCCGACGACAAACACCGCAGCCCCTCGTGGACGCTGGGTCGAGTTCCTTGACGGGGAAACCGTAGCAGGACGAGGATTAGCCGTCGTGATACCGGACGGAGACATCGGCGAAGTATCCGAAAGCGGAACGCTCAGAAACGAGGCACAAGTAGTAGTCTTGAAGGAACGTGATTACGTCCGTGTGTGGCTGAACCGAGATGGCACGAACTACCTCGTCCATCTGCCACCAGCAAATTCTCGTAATTGATCCGATTAGGAACCACAGCAGCGGCGACACAACTGGCCTAAACGGTCGCCATCAGTACCACCGCTAAAAGCTTATATCCAACTTGACCCGTGCTGTACGGGGAATAGAGGGATGGAAATGGATATCATCCACGCCGTCCAGTGGTTCACCAGGTAAGCGTGATGTGTAGAAGTAATCGATGTCTGATACCGAACTGTTAAGAAGATTAAAGCCCTCCACCACCACCGTCAGACGTTCGTTGATTCTCGCGTTGAACTCGCCATTCCAGATCGTCGTTGACGCCGACATCTGACTCCCGTCTTCGACAAGTGGCCGGGGACCGAAATGCCGCAACCGCACGCTCCCATAGAACCGCTGGCTTGACAACACACTGAGTGCACCAGAGATCACACGGTCGAGAGCACCAGGAATCAAAGAGCCAGCCGGGTCATCGTCTGAAAATTCGGCACGAGACACGCTGACATCTAGCTCACCAACCAGCCAGTCAGTCAGCTTGAGATAATTCGTCCATTCGAGCCCGTAGCGTTGACTCGGACGACTGGCTTCAGCGATACCCGCGTCACCAACAAAGATCAGTGCTGAATTAAAGGCCAGGTACCAGAGTGCCATCGTTGTCTGCAGGCCGGGCACAGCCACACTACGCAACCCAAATTCCCCGCCGCGGGCCGGCACCAGTGGATTTTCTGACTCCACTGGTTCACCACTAATTGGGTCCACGACTGTTGTCGCCGCCCTAGCATCGTTACTGTGATATCCATGACCGTAAATTAGGTAGACTTCGGTTGCCTTCCACGGACCTACCACTGCTGGGACTTGCGGACTGACCAACCCCGTCACACCGGTCCCAGTATTGAGTGGTCTCAACGCATTCACGCTGTAGCGATAGACATCTCCCCGAAGACCCAGCGTGGTGCGAAACACCGAACTCCATTCAACCTCGCTCTGGCCGAACAATCCCAGTGTTGTCTGGCCGCCCGTATCGCGACGAATCGCATCAAGAAACTGGCGCCCTCGTGTCGCATACAGTCCAACGGTCCCCACCGCGTCGTTCCGCACATTGACGCCAACAGCCGATTCAATATGGCGGCCAAGCCAATTGCCCATCCGTCGATGTGTAACCTTCCCACCCGTCACCCAGCGTCGACCTTCTTGTTCCACCTGGTCGCCATTAACCGGGTCCACGAGAAAATACGTAAAGTTCTGAAACAGGTTCAGCCCACCCCTGAGTGCATACGCGGTAATCCGTGTTGATTGGTTAGTCCCTGACCGAAGCCAGTCGCCTGCGACACTGTAGCGAGTCGTACGACCGGCATCCGTCGCATCGATGTTGCCGTAGCGTGATATCAAACCGCTTTTTGTTGCTCGAAGGGGTATTTGGTCCGTTGCGTTCCACCGGGCAGCATAGGCCATACCCGTAATGGAAAATCCGTTGCGAGCATCTCCTTGGCTGTAACGTAAGACACTGTTTACCTTCCGCATGTCGTCAGCCAGTTCCCATGGGCCGTCGTTCTTGCTTAACTCAAGACCAAACAACATATTCCCTCCTGCAACCTCAGGAGACACAGCACCAAACAGACGAGACCACCCAAACCCGCCAGTACTTAGACTCAACACGGGGCGGTCGAGCTTGTTGGTATAACTAATATTGGCTGACCCCGCGGCGGAAAAATCACCGTGTTCAGCAAAATACGGCCCTTTCGTGTACTGCACCCCACTGACCAACTCCGGAATCAACAGATTGACGTCGCTATAGCCATGGGCGTGCGCCCCTGATGATTCATTCATTGGGACACCGGCCAATGTCGTCGCGAAATCGGACCCGTGATCCAGATTAAACCCCCGCAGATAGTATTGGTTCGCCTTTCCCTCACCGCTATGTTGGCTGGTGATAAATCCAGGAACTGCCTCGAGCACCTCTCCCGGGCGCATAATTGGTCTCGCCTCTAACTGATCGGAGGTCACAGCTCCGACACTCGCCGAAGTTGCGATGCCAACCAAGTTCTCACGAGGGTCGTCAAGATCAGCAATGTTCCGAAAGGTCCGACTGCCCGTAACCACAACATCGGCGGTAAGGCCGAGGGTTAAAATCACATTGGCAGTCTGTTCTTCGTCACCGACCTCGATCGCACGTCGCAACGTGGAGAAATTAATCAATCGGAACACCAACTCTACTGTTCCTCTCTCTACTCCCTCAAAACGATAGAAACCCCGTTCGTCGGTGGTAGCCACCTCCTCCACTCCCGCGCGTAACAGTTCAACCGTCACACCTGGAAGCACACCGCCAGTTTCATCCGAGACCACTCCAGTAACCGTACTACCGTTCTGGGCAAACACTGGTCCAACTAAGAGCAGTGAAGTTACAAAAAGAACAACATACGAACACAGTGGACGTTTGATTCTCTCCGTTAAGATCATCAATATTTTTTTCAATTCAATCTGTCTATTCAAAGTCATGAAATTAACCCGCCGTTACCAAGATCTCTCGCCCACTCCCATTCGCATGCGACCGCAGACGCTCTGGCTAACACAACGATTATTACGAGGAGAATAGATAGTTCGATAATTTCTTCTTGTTGAGTATTTGTGAATAATCGCAGTTGATTGAGCACCCTCACAAATTGGCGCAGCAATAACGATTACACGAAAAAATGAAATCAATGAAAGAAACTAGGCTGGTGGGGCTCTGGTTGAAATGGTTAACAGAAAGGTCGGCTCCACACACGCGATAACGGTGCAGTCTATTCTGACAGTTGGTTTCAAGTGCTCTGCGAACGCCAAAACATTCGGAAGAACAGCGTCGTCACTCTGTCGCAATTCACAGAGCCGGCAATCGTTTCTAGTGAAATCATGTAGAAAGTGTGCCACCGGGGCGACCAGGAGGGCCACGACCAACAACGTCACACAACCACCAAACCATCTTTTCATATTCAAAAAAAAAATAATCTTGCCGACCCTTAATTGTCAAGTAAGCTCTGACAATTGGTAGCGGTACGGGGAATCGAACCCCGGTCTCGTGGATGAGAACCACGTATCCTAACCCCTAGACGATACCGCCTTAACTTTTAAAAACTAGCCTTCGTTTATATCATAATCTGGTCATGCGTTTACTTGGCATAGGTGCGACCCTTATCCTATTTGTGACTGCAGGGACCGCTCTGTTCTTAGCTAGTCGAGCTAGTGGACCGGACCTCACAATTCTCACTCCAACGCGCTTTATCGGTCGCTCCGCGTCCTTTGAAGCCACGGTCTCGACACCAGACGGAAATCTAACCTCACTTGAGGGGTTTATTGAACAAGCCGGACGGCAAATACCACTCTATTCTCTCAGTCGGCCGCTTGAAGGCCAAGTACAACAAGATGGTACCGACCGTATCCGAGTGACCCGCCGTATCGACCGGACGTCACATCCTGAACTCGTCGCTGGCGAGGCACGGATTGTTCTGTCGGCGACACGGCCTATTCTATTCGGGCTTCGTGAGGTCAACAGTGTGGCGGCTGTCGATGTAGAAGTTCGCTTGGACCCACCGCGCCTCGAAGTGGCGTCCACGTTTCACTACGTTAATCACGGTGGCTCCGAACTCGTAATCTACCGTGTCCGCCCACCAGATGCCGAATCCGGCGTCCGCGTCGGCAACCGCTTTTACCCGGGTTATCCGATATCAACCAATGAGGCGACGGACGAAACCCTCCGGATGTCTTTCTTTGCACTGCTCTACGACCAAGACCTCGGCACACCCGTTGAGCTGTACGCCAAGGACTCGGCTGGCAATGAAACAAGTGCGCCCTTCGATCACCGAATGTTTCCAAAGCCATTTCGGCGGTCACGGATCATCCTAAACGACCGCTTTTTGCAAACCGTCGTACCCGCTATCGTGGAACAAGCCCCGGAACTAGCCGATGAAGAGCTCACTGCGTCACCATCTCTCTCTGAACTTACTGACCTCTACCTCTTCATTAACAGAACTTTGAGACAACGCAACCGTGATTTCGTGGCATCGTTTGCCGGCGCTACCACTGCACACCGACAATGGCAGGAACCGTTCCTTCAACTCGCCAATTCACAGGTTGAATCTGGATTCGCAGACCATCGAACCTACATTTATCAGGACACTGAAATCGATCAACAAGTTCACCTGGGGTTTGACCTAGCTTCTACTGCGAATACGTCGATATCAGCAGCCAATACCGGGACCGTTCTTTACGCCGACTACCTAGGTATTTACGGTAACTGTGTCTTCATCGACCACGGTATGGGGCTGCAGTCACTGTACGCACATTTGTCGTCTATTTCCGTTGCTGTGGGCGACGAAGTCACCCGCGGCCAACCGCTCGGAAACAGCGGGAGTACAGGTCTGGCTGGCGGCGATCACTTACACTTTGCGCTATTCCTGCAAGGGCACCCGGTCACGCCGATCGAGTGGTGGGATGAGCATTGGATCGAGGATCGTATCGAACGGAAACTTCGCCAAGCCTCAATCTCCCCACTTACGGCCCCCTCGACTCGATAAACGGTTTGCCCGTGGCGCCACGAATATCGGTATGATATCTTTGTGGAGTTAAACGCATGAGAGCGCTGTCAACGGGCAGCTATCCAGCGAGCATTTCTCGTACCCAAACATCGCACTAGGAGATTTTAGATGCAGCACCGAACATTGTGGGCGTTCGCCTCAGCCCTAACCCTTGTAGTAGCAGTAGCGTGTGGCGGTGGTGAATCCGACGCACCGGCACCAGCACCCGAACCGGCAGCACCGGCGTTCGACCCAGCCACGGCCGGAAATGTGACGGGAACCATTACGCTTGACGGAATGGCTCCAGAACCAGAAGAGATCAGGATGAACTCCGACCCAGCTTGTGTCATGGAGGCCACTGACACCCAGACCGAGTACTACATTGTTGGAGGGTCAGGTGGTCTGGGTAACGTCTTCGTGTACGTCAAAGAGGGACTGGAAGGCCAGTCGTTTCCAGCAGCTAGTGGCGTGGTTGAATTGAGCCAAGATGGCTGTCGATACATTCCACACGTGTTTGGAGTCCAAGTCGGACAGACCGTGTCGATTATCAACAACGATGCGACTCTGCATAACATTCACGCCATACCGTCCATCAACGAAGAATTCAATACGGGACAACCCATCGAAGGTATGGTCTACGAGAGAGTCTTCGATTCTCCGGAAGTGATGGTACCGTTCCAATGTGATGTTCACGGTTGGATGAATGCCTACGCCGGAGTCTTAGACCATCCGTTCTTCGGGGTCACTGGTGAGGACGGCTCTTTTGATCTCAGCGGCTTACCGCCTGGAGATTACGTCGTGGAAGCCTGGCATGAAGAACTCGGCACTCAGACGCAGAACGTGACCGTTGGTGAAGGTGCAACCGCTGAGCTAAATTTCACGTTTACTGTAGGGTAAGTCTCTACCGGCGACACAAGGACGAGGTCGCATAATTCCCAGAGACCCAATTGCAAGATGGGGCGGGCGTTCACTAACAGGACGCCCGCCATTTTTCTCATCCACGGTTTCTGGTTAGATCGGCGGCTGCATCTGACTATGCTCTGGCTGCACCGCTACACCAAACTGCTTACCGCCACATCGTTGCTGTTGATTGCAGTGGGTGGCCTGGTCACTAGTACGGGCTCTGGCCTAGCTGTTCCAGACTGGCCCAGCACGTACGGTTACTTCATGTACAGCTTTCCCCTGTCGATGATGGTAGGGGGCATTTTGTACGAGCACGGACATCGACTGATCGCTAGTACCGTCGGCCTAATGACGATCGTGCTGGCACTCTGGTTGGCGTGGATAGAACCACGACGCTGGGTCCAGAGATTGGGCTGGGTCGCTCTGTTAACAGTTATCACCCAAGGCGTGCTCGGTGGTCTTACCGTTCTATTTTTCTTGCCGGCTCCGATTTCAATTAGCCATGCAGGACTGGCACAGATTTTCTTTATGCTTGTCGTTAGTCTCGCCCTCTTTACGTCTCCGGGGTGGCGGGACCACTACAGGCGCAGTCAGGTTGAAACGGAGACAATTATCGGCGACGTGGCTTTGCGTCGCTTGGCGGTGTTCACGCCAGTTGCTGTGTATATCCAGATCATCATTGGCGCAACCATGCGCCACACCGGAGCCGGACTCGCCATTCCTGACTTTCCTCTCGCATTTGGCAGTATCGTTCCACCGACCTGGAATCCTGGTATCGCGATTAATTTTGCACATCGTATCGGGGCAGTAATTGTGGTCTCGTTCGTAATAGCCCTGAGTGCCCATATCTTGTCTCGGTTAAGAACCAGACATGAACTAGTTCAACCGGCCATCCTTCTCCTGGTGGTTGTCATCGTGCAATTTGCCCTTGGTGCTTGGACCGTGCTCAGCGAGAAACATGTTGCCATCAATACCGCGCATGTGGCTAATGGGGCGTTGTTGTGGGTCACCTCGGTGGTACTGGCGCTCCGCGTGTATCGTGACCAATTCGACACCCCACACACCCTTGGGCAGGAGGGTCATGCACCGCCTGTAAACTTGACTCCTGACAGTTCAAGCGGGGCAGGTGCATGAAGACGGATACGGTCACGATATCGTCGAAACGGTCCCGGCTGGTCGACGTTCTCGTCCTTACAAAACTACGATTGAACTCGTTAGTAGTCTTCACAACTGGGATCGGTTACTGCCTCGGCTCTACCGGTTCCTTTGATCTTCTAACTCTCTTCCACACCGTCATGGGATCACTGCTCGTGGCTGGTGGTGCAGCAGCCTATAACCAAATAGCCGAACGTGACATTGACGGAATTATGGAACGAACGCGTCAGCGACCAATTCCCGCTGGCCGAGTTCAGCCGTGGGAAGCGTTTGTACTGGCAGGACTGCTAACCACATTCGGTCTAGTGGAACTTAGAACTGGAGCGAATCTCTTATCTATGGTCGTCGCAGCGGCAACCTTGGTTAGTTACATAGCAATCTACACGCCGTTAAAGCGACGAACGTCGTGGTCCACAGTTATTGGGGCCGTACCAGGCGCGCTGCCACCAGTAATTGGCTGGGCTGCAGCTCGCGATTCGTTAGGTATCGAAGCGTGGGTGTTATTTGGCATAGTGTTCCTCTGGCAGCTACCTCACTTCCACGCTCTGTCATGGATGTATCGAGAGGACTTCCGAAGAGCGAAACTGCCGCTCATGGCCGCAGTTGATCAGGACGGACGTCGCAACGCAAAGTATGCACTGCTGTTCGCCGGAGCCCTCGTGCCCGTAAGTCTGGCGCCAACGGTTGTCGGCCTTACTGGTCGGTTCTATGCGGGAGTCGCGTTCGGTTTTGGAACGGCATTTCTAATTCTCGCGTGGCGTTTTTTCGAAGAACCATCGGATATTAGAGCCCGATCGCTATTTGTCGGCTCTCTGGTCTATCTCCCACTAGTATGGGCCTTATTGGTTATCAACAGTGTCTTCTGAGCTTCCAGCTATCCAGATCTCGTCGCTCAATCACCGGTACGGCGACCGTCAAGCGCTAATTGATGTGACGTTTTCGGCCGATGCTGGCAGTAGTTTTGCCCTTCTCGGACCCAATGGAGGGGGTAAGACAACGCTCTTTCGAATCATCACCACACTACTTCCAACGACACCGGGACATGTCTCAGTGTTTGGTCACGACATTGCGAACGACGCACAGCACATACGGCGGGTCATGGGCGTCGTGTTTCAATCACCCGCCCTCGACAGTCGTCTGACGGTGACAGAAAACCTGAAGACTCACGGGCACCTATATGGCCTCAGCGGCAAACGCCTTGCTGCTCGCATTACCGACGTACTCACTCTAGTCGCACTGGCGGACCGTGCTCAAGACTTCGTCGGAACACTATCAGGCGGACTCCAACGGCGGGTCGAAATTGCCAAAGCTCTGCTTCCAGAACCAAAACTCCTCGTGTTAGACGAACCGAGTACCGGCCTCGACCCGGGTGCCCGAAGAGAATTATGGGATCACTTGGACAACCTCAAGCACACACTCGGCACTACGGTCATGCTGACGACTCATCTCATGGATGAAGCAGAAAAATCAGATCGCGTCGCCGTACTCCACGAAGGACATCTCGTTGCCTTAGGGTCTCCCGATGATTTGGTCGCCGAGATCGGAGGTGACGTCATCATGATTACATCAAAGACTCCCTCGGTACTGGCTGAGGATATCCACCGCCGTTTTGGACAGGACGTGTCTGTAGTCGACGGTTGTGTCCGCATAGAACGGACCAACGGCCGGTCCTTTGTCTCGGAGTTGATTGAGGCATTCCCGGGACAAGTCGACGGCATAGCCGTCGGGAAACCAACCCTTGAGGATGTGTTTTTACACCACACTGGACAACGATGGAGTTAACACTCGCTATTTACACACTCTGGCGCCGCGAACTCGCACAGTTTCTGCGGCAGCGATCGCGTATCGTCGGAGCGCTGGGCACACCAGTCGTGTTTTGGGTCCTACTCGGCTCTGGACTTGGCAGTTCGTTCAGTGTGGGCAGCCTTGGGGTACCAGCTGGCGGATATCTCGAATATTTCTATCCCGGCACTCTCGCACTGATCGTGTTATTTTCCGCGATCTTTTGAAAAATCTCAGTGATCGAAGACCGCCATGATGGATTCCTGCAAGGAGTCCTCGTGTCTCCAGTCCCGCGGAGTGCAATTGCTCTCGGCAAAATCCTCGGAGGAACGACGCTAGCGCTTCTGCAAGCATCGTTGTTCCTCTTCCTTGCACCATTGGCCAACACGCAGATCAATATCGCGAGCGTCCCCTTGTTATTGGCCGTACTGGTCATACTGGCGTTCGCATTAACAAGCCTTGGTTTCGTATTGGCATGGATGCTTGACTCGACACAAGGATTTCACGCCATCATGAACTTGCTACTATTTCCGATGTGGCTCTTATCGGGTGCCGTCTTTCCAGCAAGTGGCGCAGCAGGATGGATTCGCGGCGTAATGCTGGTAAACCCT
The DNA here is from genome assembly GCA_964624855.1 of uncultured Vicinamibacteraceae bacterium. Classification (GTDB taxonomy): domain Bacteria; phylum Acidobacteriota; class Vicinamibacteria; order Vicinamibacterales; family UBA8438; genus CAUZIB01. The sequence continues at coordinate 27,369 of CAZUZW010000024.1, read as the reverse complement.
ATGAGTTACGGTGTGTCGGCACTCAGAACCGTTCTGACAAATCCTACGATAGGTACCGAGACGGCATCGATAAGCATAACAAGACCGCTCGTATTTGTTGCAACCTTTGGCCTAGTAATGTTGGCCCTAAGTAGCTGGAGTGTAACGCACCGTCGTAGCTAGCTGGGAGGTTCCCATTGATCGAATTGTCTAGTTTACCCACGCTCAATGCACTGCTCAACGGAATTGCTGGTCTGTTTTTGACGGCCGGATACATCCTAATTCGGCGGCGTCAAATTAGAGCACATCGAGCCTGCATGCTCGGTGCATTTGCCACCTCGACTGTGTTTTTGGTCTCTTATTTGATCTATCACTACAATGTCGGGTCAGTATCGTTCACAGGGACAGGTGTCATCCGGTTTGTTTATTTCACGATCTTGATCACGCACGTGATCCTAGCAGCAGTGATTTTGCCACTGGCCCTCATTACACTGGTTCATGCATTACGAGAGAGGTTCGACCGTCATGCACGAATAGCCCGGTGGACGCTGCCCTTATGGTTGTATGTATCCGTCACGGGTGTGGTCGTGTATGTCATGTTGTACCAGCTCTCGTGCCCCGCCCCCGCCCAAACCCGTCTTTTTAAGGTTCATACAAAAGATGGGGGGCAATCCGTTGCCGCCACTGACGTTCACCAGCGGTCCAGTCCAATGCAATGTCGGCAGGGTCGCGACCCACTTGAATACGTTGAATGGTTGCGCGGGAACCCACTAGTCGAGTCGCTGAGTCAAGGTCAAATTCATTCGGATACAAACGAAGTAACGCCGCCGCAATTTCAACACCGACTCTAACAGGTCGCATGACGTCTCGATCAATAACAGACATTCCAACACCAAAACACAGTTCGTCCGCATAACGGTCACGGTCAGGAATGAACTCCATCGGATAAAAGCGCACACCATCCAAATGGCGGCCATTGAGAACCTTCGCTAATCTGGTCCCATCAATCCAAGGGGCTCCAACGTATTCGAAGGGGCCATCAGTGCCGCGCCCCACCGAAAGATTCGTATGCTCGATGGAACCAATTCCCGGATAGAGTGTGGCTTGAGTCACAGATCGAAGATTGGGAGAGGGATTAATCCACAACAGACCTGTTTCGTCGTACCAAAGTCGGCGACGCCATCCCTCCATACGAACAACCTCCAACTCAACGCCAATGTCTCGTTCCGCATTAAACACTTGAGCCAATTCACCCAACGTCAGTCCATGGCGAATCGGCATGGACAAATATCCAGTAAACCCCTGCAGCGCGTCGTCAAGAAGTGGCCCTTCGACTGATACACCATTGATTGGGTTTGGACGATCCAGAACGACCACTTTGATGTTCCTCTCAGCGGCCGCCTCCATCATGTAGCCTAACGTAGTGGCATAGGTGTAAAACCTAGCACCAACGTCCTGGAGGTCCACAACAATCGTGTCTAATCCATCGAGCATGATCGACTTCGGTCGTCTGGTGTCACCGTACAGCGAGTAAATCGTTAGTCCCGTTATGGGGTCGATGGCGTCGGCTACTTCAGATTCGACGTCTCCACGAATCCCGTGCTCAGGACTAAACAAGTGCGTTAGAACAACATTTTGCGCTCCGTGTAGTAACTCAATCGTGGTAGATCCACTGGACGCCCGGCCAGTTTGATTCGTCACCAGACCCACGCGTTGACCTTCAAGTCTGGAAAAATTCTCGTCTCGGAGACGGTCAATCCCAGTTCTGACAGAACTATTACTCTCGTTCTCTCGGGCTACATCAATTGTCACCGCCGCCGCCGCTAACGTTGCAACCCTCCCGCGCAGCGCTGTCACGTTGCCACCACCGTTGGGATGCACCCGGTTTGACAGAAACACCACCACGGTCTGCGTAGCTGGATCAATCCAAATCGAAGTTCCCGTAAAACCAGTGTGGCCATAAGACCCAGTGGAGAACAAATCTCCCCTGTTCGACGAGTATCGTGAACTGATATCCCAACCCAACCCTCGCTGTTCTCCCATCCCAAAAGTCGTGGCTGGCCGCGTCATCCTGGCGATAGACAAGGGAGACAAAACATGTGCCTCATCCAACATGCCATTTGCCAGCAACATCGCACCGTATCGAGCCAAATCGTCTGCAGTTCCAAACAAACCCGCATGTCCAGCAATGCCGCCCATCCTCCTCGCCGTCGGGTCATGCACAACGCCCCGCAACATCACACTGCCCTCATCTCCACAAGGCCAACCAAAGGGACGACAGGATTCGGTCGGTGCAACCCTGACTCGCTTGGCCGGTGACGGTAAAAAGCCTGTGTCGGTCATCCTAAGTGGTGAAAATAGGCGGCGATCGACAAATTGATCGAAAGGTATGCCACTTATACGCGCCACGATTTCAGCAAGAACAATAAAATTGATGTCGCTATACACAAACTGCGTTCCTGCAGCGTGAACTGGTTGTTCCTCAATCGCCCGCGCAATCGCTCTCTGATAGCCTTGAAATTCCTCGTCAAGAGGAAAATCAGGTCTCAATCCAGACATGTGAGTCAAGAGATGCTCAACTGTGATTTGGTCCTTACCGTAACGCTCGAAACCGGGAATGTAGCGAGCCACTGGGTCTCGTAACCTGATCAGTCCATCTTCCACCAACATCATCACAGCTGGGGCCGTTGCGACAACCTTCGTCAGTGAAGCAAGATCAAAAATCGTGTCGGTCGTCATCGCTTCGGGTGTTGGTTGCACAGCGCGACGACCGAATGCCTTGTGATAGATGATTTGGCCGTGGTGCGAAATCAAGACAATGGCACCAGGTAGGTCTGCATTGCGAATCGCAGCATTTACTGCATCATCAATATCATCCAGACGGGCAGTATTAACCTGAACACTTACTTCGCCGTCCTGCGCAACTACCGCACTTGCCAGATGACCAAATACACAAAATACGAAGATAGGAATGGCGACCGTAATAGGAATGCCACACCAGCAGCGAGGAGAGGCCCCAGTCGAGGAGCGCATTTGATCTGCATTATACTGTGGGTATCATTCTTACTTGGATAGCTATGAGAATTGACACGCCCCAGCACCTGCTGTCTCTGTTTGTCCTTTTTTCGACTACCTGGTTAATCACTGCGCAGCCGATCTTCGCACAACAATCCGTAATCCGAGGGGTTGTTCGCGACACGGCTGGCAACCCCATTACTGAAGCCACCGTCAGGGCGGAAAGTAATGTGACACCCCGAATCGCTGAAACAGAAACAGACGATGCCGGGCGATTCTCGTTTATCGGACTTGAACGCGGGCGATGGCTGTTCACAATTCAGAAACGGGGCTACCAACCCACTCAGGGCTTCGCGCCAGTCAGACGGGCCGGCAACAGTGGCGTCGTCTCACTAACCATGGAAATCGATCTGTTGGACCCTCCGGTCGCGTCCACCGGCGTCTTGGCTGGCATTCGAGCGGATGATCTTCAGACGGAGGTCGATGCCGCTAACGCACTATTTGACCAAGGTGACTACACCGGCGCGATTTCTGCGTATCAGGTCATCCTTGAGCAAGTACCTCAATTAACAAGTCTCAACCTCCAGATCGGCCACGCCTACAAGGAAATACAGGATTTTTCCGAAGCGCGGGCAGCCTATAGCAAAGTACCGTCGAACACGCCTGCCAGCAAAGAGGCCGAGTCCGCACTCCAGGAGCTCGATAACTTAGCACCAGCAAGATGACTCGCCAGTGCTCAGCATCAGCTATACTATCCATCGAATCTACTGTTACTTAGGGAGTACTTCATGAGGTTTGCACATTTGTTGCGAGGCTTGTCAGTTTTGGCATTATTGCTTGCTATCGCCGTACCATCCGTATTGGCGCAAGCCACCCGTGGGCGGGTCACCGGAAGGGTGTTGGATGGTGACGGGGAACCGATCGGCGCAGTTACGATCGAAGCCAACTCTCCGGGACGAGATACGCTGGCAACGGTCAGTGAAGATGATGGCCGTTTTTCGATGATTGGATTTTCGTCTGGCCAATGGACTATCACTGCCCAAGTGGACGGCTATCAGCCTGGTCAAATAGTCACCGCAGTGAGCCAGCAGGGTGCGGCAACTGCAAATTTCAGTCTCAACAGGGTTCTGTCTCCATTTGAACGCTTAGTCGGCGAAGAGGCGTTGGAAGGTCTTGATGCCGATGCTCTGGAAGCGGATCTGAATGCTGCCGATGACGCTTTTGACACACAGGACTATGCCACAGCGATCGCTGCATACACCCAACTGTTGTCAGTTCTTCCAAGCATGACCTATCTACACCTCAATATCGGGAATGCTCATCGAGGCAATGGTGATTACGAGGCTGCACTCGCCTCCTACGAACGACTTACAGGCGATCCTGAGAGAGGTGAACAGGCAAAAGTTGAAATCGCGCGGACCCGGTTGGCGATGGGCGATCTTGATGCCGCCGCAGACATAGCGACGGCTGGAGCCAACGCGTCAAGGGAAGACCTATTCAACCTGGGCGAAGTTGAATTTGCCAAGGGTGAAATGGAAACCGCAGTCGACTGGTATGAAAAAGCCGCTGCTATTGATCCGAATTGGGAAAAGCCGTGGTTTAAGTTGGCACTTGTTTCTCTTAATCTGGGCGACTTCGAAACCGCGAAACAACACTTCCAAAAGGTGATTGATATCGCGCCAAGTTCTGAGGACGGCGTGCAAGCCCAAGCCACGTTGTCCGCATTACCCTAGAGAGTCAAACTACGAAATCAATATAGACAAAGACGCAACCCGACACGGCTAGCGTCTTTTCTGTGTACAAGTGATCGAACGCGCCCTATGGTGTCAATTGTGACCGTTCCATCAACAAAGTCGTAACAAGGGGAAAACGCGCAATGCATATTCACTCGGCTGCTGT
>CAZUZW010000024.1:0-22466 GCA_964624855.1 uncultured Vicinamibacteraceae bacterium | reverse complement strand
GATCGAAAAACTGCCGCCGACGGATTGCGTCGTTCATCCAAACTCAATCCCAATCCATTCTTCACCCGAGCATCGACTGACTTAATCTCCCTAGGTGGATTCGACGGCGACCTGCCACAACTGAAAGAGTATGACTGGATCATCGAAGCCGTAATCGAACAACTCGATATTAAACAGTCTCTGATGGCCCAAATCGAACCCTTTCGGGCAAGCCACGCAATCATCAGTTCGAACACTTCAGGCATCCCGATTGCCAGCATTGCCGATAGCTTGTCCGAAGAGTTTAGGCAACAGTGGCTGGGCACTCACTTCTTTAACCCACCGAGATATTTACCCCTTCTCGAAATTATTCCGACAGTAGATACGCACCCTAGTGTGATTGATACGCTGCAAACTTTTGGCGATCGCTTCCTCGGAAAAGGTGTGGTGCTGGCGAAAGACACGCCAGGCTTTATCGGTAATCGCCTAGGCGTCTACGGAGTTATCCGCATACTGGAATTTCTTGCTGACGGACGATTTACCATCGAGGAAATCGATGCGATAACTGGCCCGATCATCGGTCGGCCCAAAAGCGCTACGTTTCGCACGATGGATATCGCTGGGATCGACATCTTAGCTCGCGTTGCAGCAACACTTTCAGACAGACTGGAAGACAAACAAGAACAACTGGCCTTCACACAACCGCCTCTCATCACAGAACTTGTGGACCGCGGATGGATCGGGGAAAAGGCGGGCCAAGGCTTTTATAAGAAAGACCGCGGGACTGGCGGCAGCCGGATCCTGACGTTAGACCCGGCCACTATGGTTTACCGAGAGCGCCAAACGCCGCGTCTGGCGTCCCTCGATTCGGCCTCGTCCATCAGCGATCTATCGGAACGAATTCGAGCACTCTTCCGCGGGCGCGACCGGGTGGGCGAGTTTCTTCGGGCGACCCTAGGACAAACATTACTCTACACCGCGCATGTGGCAGATGACATTGCAGACTCTGTCGACAACATAGACCGTGCTATGCGGTGGGGGTATGGCTGGGAACTTGGGCCCTTCGAACTCTGGGATGCCATTGGAGTGGACAACGTATTGGAAGCTTGTAATATCTCCGCCCCCCCACCGCTAATTGACAAACTGACCTCAAAGACCCCTCAGGTCAATGTTCCAGCGAAGCTCAACCGTTTACGTGAGAAACCATTGCCATTCGGTCATGCCGATTTGTCACTCCTGACGCAACGTAAAAGAAGCCAGTCCGTTGTCAAGCAGAATCCCGGCGCCAGTCTCGTGGACCTTGGGGATGGAGTGCTCGCAGTCGAGTTTCATTCAAAAATGAATGCCATCGGTGCTGATACCATCGAAATGCTTCATGCAGGTGTTGCTGAAGCGCAAAACAATTTCGCTGGACTCGTAATCGGCAATGAATCCACAACGTTTTCAGCCGGCGCCAATTTAATGCTGGTGCTACTCGAAGCCCAAGAAGGCAACTGGGACGAAATTGAACTGATGGTTCAATCGTTTCAAACAGCAGTCTTAGAGCTTCGTTACTCCGACATTCCAGTTGTCGTCGCCCCAGCGGGGCTAACTCTTGGCGGTGGATGTGAAATCGCCCTACATGGTGACGGTGTCCAAGCGGCAGCCGAAACTTATATGGGACAGGTTGAAGTTGGAGTGGGCTTGATACCAGCCGGCGGCGGTACGAAAGAACTTCTTGCTCGAAGTATGAAACAACAACCCCTTACGATCGAAGATTCGCTTCCATTTGTTCGTCAAGCATTTGAACTGATCGGTCTAGCCAAGGTCTCCACCAGTGCGCCGGAGGCGCAACAATTGGGATTGCTTAGCTCACACGATCGAATCACAATGAACCGGGACCGAATTATCTCTGATGCCAAACAGTTCGTTCTTGATCTTGCCCGTACCGGATACCAGCCGCCAAAGCTGCCCATGGTTAAAGTGGGCGGTGCTGGTGTGCGAGCTGGACTGGAGTTAGGACTACATATTGCATGGCGTGGTGGTTACATAAGTGACCATGATGCAACGATTGGTCGAAAACTAGCTCGAATTCTTTCTGGTGGTGACGTAGCCCATCCGACGACAGTATCGGAGCAACACTTGCTGGACTTGGAACGAGAAGTGTTTCTCAGCTTGTGCGGTGAGGCCAAAACGCTTGAACGAATTTCCCATACCTTGAAAACAGGTAAAACACTGCGGAACTAGTGTGACTAATGTTAAGACTGATCGAATCCGAACGATAGACGGTCCGGCCGGCCGTCTGGAAGTCCTACTGGATGAACCAGAATCGACCGCCAAGGCCATTACCATATTCGCCCACCCGCATCCTGAACTGGGTGGAACCATGCACAATAAAGTTGTCTACCAATCAGCAAAAACTTTATCCCAAATTGGATGTGCGACGCTGAGATTCAACTTTCGCGGTGTGGGAAAGAGCGATGGTAGATACGATGAGGGTCGTGGTGAAATGCAAGATTTCCGCGCTGCCATCGACTGGGCGGTCACACAATATCCTGGCACTTCTGTCTGGGCCGCCGGATTTTCATTTGGTGCGTGGGTCGCGCTTAACGCCGGCACGTCAGACGATCGTGTCGGTCTGCTCTTGGGTATCGCCCCACCGACCCATTACGATTTAACCGAGTTTCAACACAGTGAAAAGCCAAAATTTTTGATTCACGGAGAAGCCGACGAACTCATCCCATTACAGGACATGTGGAAACTTTATGGAACGCTGCAAGAACCAAAGGAATTGGTTGTGATCGACGCGGCAGATCATTTGTTTGATGGCAAAGTATCTGAAGTTGGTGACGCCATTGAAGACCTATTAGGAGATTTCGAACCATGAAAGACGCAGTGATTGCATCGGCCGTTAGAACACCCGCAGGCAAAGCGCCAAAAGGGTCGCTTCGATATACCAGACCCGATGAGCTGGCCGCAGTGGCTATTGAAGAATCACTTCGCCGCGCTCCCGGTATTGAGCATGAGGAAATTGACGACGTCATACTTGGTTGCGCGATGCCTGAAGCTGAACAAGGAATGAACGTTGCTCGCATCGCGAGTCTGAGGGCTGGACTCCCTGTGGAAAGCTCCGCAGTTACGATCAACCGCTTCTGTTCCTCAGGCCTGCAGGCAGTTGCGTTCGCCGCTGAACGAATTATGTGCGGTACAGCTGGTACGATCGTCGCCGGAGGAACGGAGTCAATGAGTATGGTGCCAATGGGAGGACACAAAATCGCGCCCAATCCAGAACTCATGACCAACTATCCTGATGTGTATTTGAGCACTGGCCTCGTCGCCGAAAATCACGCCTTGGAGTCTGACATTTCTCGTGAAGAGCAGGATGAGTTTGCATATCGGAGCCACCAACGAGCCCTGGCGGCCATCGAAGAGGGGCGATTCGCTGACGAAACCGTTGCGCTCAAAGTAAAGATCGAGAACCAAGATGAGGAGCGCGAGCCGAAACCTGCGATACGTGAAGTCGAATTCACAACTGACGAAGGGCCCAGACAGGATACATCCGTCGAAGCACTTTCGAAATTGAAACCGGTATTTCACGCCTCCGGGTCAGTGACCGCCGGTAATTCATCCCAAACCAGCGACGGAGCAGCAGCTGTCGTTGTGACCTCACTGGACCGAGCGCGCGAACTCGGGTTACAGCCGCTGGCGCGATTTGTCACATTCGCAACCGCTGGCGTCAAACCTGAATTATTTGGTCTAGGACCAGTACCAGCGATGAAGAAAGCACTCAAACTTGCGCGCCTCACAATCGACGACATTGACCTAGTCGAACTCAATGAAGCATTCGCAGCTCAGATTCTAGCTTGCCTCAGAGAATTTCCTATCGACTCCGATAAGCTGAACGTGAACGGCGGGGCGATAGCTTTAGGTCATCCGCTCGGTTGTACAGGGGCCAAACTTTTAACAACACTGCTTTACGAACTACATCGTCGAAAAGGACGTTTTGGGATGGTCAGTATGTGTGTTGGTGGCGGTATGGGGGCGGCCGGTATATTCGAACGTTTGTAGTTAAAAGTACCAACGGAGACTGTAATGACAACTACACTTGTATCGCCCGTCCAAAAAGGCGGCGCATGGCTATTCGATGCACCAGCTCAAGAGAACGTGTTTACCCCAGAAATGATGACTGGCGAACATCGTCTTGTCGATCAAACAGCCCTCGAATTCGTTACTAAAGAAATCACACCAAACCACGACCAGCTTGAAACCAAGGATTGGGACCTGGCGCGACGACTTCTGCGACAAGCAGGCGACCTTGGACTCTTGGGAACTGATGTTCCTGAAACCTATGGCGGTGTTCCCCTGGACAAGGTCACTGCGGCCATTATTGCGAATCGCATGGGTCAAGGTGGATCTTTTGGTTCAGTTTTCGGCGCACAAACAGGTTTAGTCGTGATGCCGATTTACACATTTGGTACCGCAGAACAAAAAGAACGTTACCTGCCGACTCTCGTCAGTGGTGAAACGGTCGGTGCCTACTGCCTAAGCGAATCTGGCTCGGGTTCTGATGCACTCGGAGCCAAGACTCGCGCGGTACGCCAAGACGACGGTTCCTACATCCTGAACGGCGAAAAGATGTGGATCACAAACGGGGGGTTTGCCGACTTATTTGTGGTATTCGCAAAGGTCGACGGCGAACACTTCACCGCGTTCATCGTTGAACGAGGATTCGACGGTGTGACGAGCGGACCGGAAGAACACAAGATGGGCCTTTTTGGTTCATCTACCACACCGGTGATTCTTCAAGACGTTAAGGTTCCAGCAGCAAATCTCCTAGGGGAAATCGGTAAGGGCCATAAGGTTGCCTTCAACGTTCTCAATTATGGTCGTTTCAAGTTGGGAGCCTCCGCCGTTGGTAGCTGCAAATTGGCACTGGGAGAATCAGCTCGATACGCCAACGAGCGACAACAGTTCGGACAATCCATCTGTAACTTCGGAGCGATCAAGCACAAACTAGGTGAAATGGTCGCCCGGACTTATGCAATTGAGTCCATGGTGTTCAGAACTGCTGGACTGCTCGATGCGATGTTGAGCGAGCATGAATCAACAAACGACAACGCCATGCTCACCGCACTAGAAGAATATGCGATTGAATCTTCCATTGTGAAAGTCACCGGAAGCGAATATCTAAACTACGTCCTCGACGAAAACGTTCAAATTCATGGAGGCAACGGCTTCGTCAAAGATTATCCAGCAGAGCGGCACTACCGTGACTCTCGCGTGAATCGTATTTTCGAAGGTACTAATGAAATCAACAGACTCCTCATCCCTGGCATGCTCGTCAGACGAGGCCTACAGGGACATGTCCCACTAGTGGCTGCAGCGAAGAAACTTCAGGATGAGATTCTCAGTCCGACACAAACTCCAAGTCCAGATTCGAGTCCGCTTGAAAAGCAGTACGCGGCGGTCACGATGTTCAAAAAAGTGAGTTTGGCAACCTTGGGTCTGGCTATGCAAAGCTATGGTGAGAAACTAACTGACCAACAGGAAGTACTGTCATTTGTGTCAGATATTCTGATGGACACCTACGCCTCAGAGAGTGTCGTCTTACGAGCTCAGCGTGCGGCAGCTACAACAGGGGCTGCCGCAAAACTACACGAGGATGCGGCATCACTCTTTGTAAACGACGCTGCTAACCGCGTCGATGTTGCTGCCAAGGCGGCTGTCGCCGCGATGACTGAGGGTGACACGCTCCGTACTCATTTAGCAGCACTGCGAAGGTTACTGAAGGTATCTCCGATCAATACAGTGACATTGAGACGCGGCCTTGCAGATGCGGCAGTCCAGCAGGCAGGATATACATTCTAACTTATGGGTGTGCACTCCATACGAACGACATCGCCAAGTAATTGGCAGTGGGATCATTCCATCGGCGGATATCTCCTTGTCATGGCATGTCTGCTAGTCAACCTAGCCAGCGCGGCCTGTAGTCCTCCGCGACCTGACGAAAACCGTTATCTGGATCAACTCATCACCGACCGTGAGATCAAGGACCGTGAGTTTAGTGGTCTCGATTCAATTGTTCCGCTCGATCGGCAGGCTTGGATGGTGCCGTTGCGTTACTACGAACCAGATGCTAACTATCGTGTCCCGGCCCAGTTGACCATTGGAGACGAACAACCGATTTTTGAGATCCCGACCTCAACGGGCCAATTTCGAACGGTTCAACGAGTGGGTACACTGCAGTTCGTTCTTAAGGGTGAATCCATGAATTTAGCCGCCTTGGTCGAATTGCCTGTCGAAAATTCAGGCCATCTGTTTGTGCCGTTTCGGGATGAGACCAGCGGAAGCGAAACTTACCCGGCCGGAAGATACCTGGACTTACCGAATACCCAAACAGGGATCTATGACCTAGATTTCAATCGCGCTTATCATCCTTACTGCTACTTCAATGAAGAGTACGAGTGTCCATTCCCTCCTCCAGAAAATCGGCTTGCTACCGAGATACGGGCGGGAGAACGGTTGCCTCCAGAGCACGAACAGAGAATCCCGTTGACACCATCGCCTTCAGAGGCGGCCCCAGATTCTCAAAGAGACCCAGACGCTAACCCCTAGCCGGAACTAGAATCGCAATTATGCCCTTGTGTGGGGTTGTTTTCGACTTCGACGGTGTTATAGCCGACACTGAGGCTCTACATCTCAGAGCCTACCAAGACACCCTGTCGGATTGGAACTTGTCGTTGTCGAGATCCGACTACTTCGCGTACTACCTCGGATACGACGACGTCGGTGTAATTACCGCAGTCGCACACGCTCAGGGAAGGGTCCTGGAAGAAACCGAACTCACCCAGTTGCTTTCAAATAAGAGCCGTCACTTTGAAACGTTGATCCGCGGCGAAGATGTCATTTTTCCAGACTGCGTCGGATGTATTCAACGCCTTTCAACCCAGACTAAACTAGCAATTGCTTCAGGAGCTCTGCACCACGAGATTAGCCAAATTCTTAGTGCGAACGAACTACAGAAATATTTTGAGATTATCGTTGCGGCAGATCACGTGGACCACCCTAAACCAGCACCAGATGGGTATCTTCAAGCAGTTGCGCAGTTGGGCCAGCGTGACACTACGCCGGCGGCTGGATGCTATGTCGCAATTGAAGACTCAAGGTGGGGACTAGAAGCTGCTCGTGCGGCTGGGTTGAAGACCATCGGCATTACCAATACTTACCCTGCATCAAGCTTGAGCATAGCCGATGCAATCGTTGAGAACCTTGATACTGTTGATGAGGATTTCCTCAGCCACCTCTGTTCTTGAGAATCATCCACTAATGGTCGTGTCAGACATAAAAAGTCTTGGTGTGGTAGCGTTGATAGAATCACTCGTTTAAAACCGGACACAAATGGTCTCTTCTGAATTCATCCATAAGTTCACAGAAATCGCACAAACACCAGACCCCGACCTTGCTACTGTGTCGCTGCTGGTTGCTCGACTTGAATACCCGAAACTCGACGCGGGAACATATGTTGAACGCCTCAACCAAATGGGAGAGATTGCTCGCCAACGAGTCATGGAATTTGAAAATCTTGGTGAACCGGTGCAAGTAGTCCAAACACTGAACGCCTATCTATTCAATGAAGAAGGTTTCTCAGGCAATGAACACCACTACGATGACCCTCGAAATAGTTTCCTGAATGAAGTATTGGATCGCCGAACCGGCATTCCGATTACTCTCGCCACGGTATATATGGAAGTGGCGCGACGTGCCGGGGTCGCCATTGAGGGACTAAACTTTCCCGGGCATTTCTTGCTTCGTTATCAGAACAAGACCGCCGCCGGAGAGCTCAAAAGTGACCTAATTATTGACGCCTTTAATGGTGGCGCTATCCTCTCAGACAATGATTGTCGCAATCTCCTCCGCAAGCATGGAGGTGACGCCAACAACTTTGATCGGCTGGCTTTAGTGGGTGCAACCAAGACCGAAATTTTGTTCAGGATGTTATTTAACTTGAAGTGTATCTACGTCAACATGCGCTCCTTTCCACAAGGACGATTAATTGCTGACTTACTGCTAGCACTCAAGCCGTCGGCAATGACTGAACTACGTGACCGTGGCCTACTGTCCTATCATCTGAACGACTTCTCGGCTGCTCTACACGATCTCGAAACCTACCTGCGATTTACCTCACGGGGATCAGACGAAGACCGTGAGGGTGAACGTGCTGAAATCTGGGAACACGTAAAAACGCTGCGCCGGAGGGTTGCCAGCCTAAACTAGAAGCCTCGGCCAAACAGGAAAAAGAAAAGAACGTCGCGAGTACGAACACCTACGACCGGATAACCTACCCTACAAACGCAGATTTCCGATCTCGCGATATAAGGCAGCTGACGCAATCACACCGTTATGAAAATTTGTTAAATCAAGCTTCTCGTTCGGAGCATGCGCATTCTCGTCAGGTAGTCCAATCCCAAACAAGACTGATGGAAGGCCGAGTATCTCCTGAAACGTCGCAACAACTGGAATCGATCCCCCTTCGCGATTGAACACCGGTGACCGCCCGAATCCAGATTTAATCGCCCTGCCTGCCGCCTGAACAAATGGATTGTCAAAATCGGTCATCCAAGGTTTACCCATATGCATCTGCGTCACACGAAGTTCGACACTATTCGGTGACACCTTTTGAATGTAGGCTTCGAACTGCTCCGCGATTTTCAATGGATCCTGATCGGGAACCAAGCGCATACTTACCTTCGCCATCGCCACAGCCGGAATAACCGTCTTAGCACCAGTTCCCGTGAACCCTGAGAGTAGACCGTTGACTTCGAATGTTGGGCGTGCCCAAATACGTTCCAAGGTTGTGTAACCTCGCTCACCAAACAGCTTCGGAGCACCGAGATCCTCTCGATATTGCCGCTCGCGGAACGGCAACCGAGCAAATTCCTGACGTTCTTCATCTCTGAGTACCCTAACGTCATCATAGAAGCCTGGAATCTTAACTCGCCCTCCACTATCCTTCATGCGGCTAAGAATCTGAGCCAATACAAACGCTGGATTGGCAACAGCTCCACCGAACGATCCCGAATGCAAGTCGGTCTTCGTGCCGCGCAAGTCAACCTGTAAATATGCCAGACCTCGCAATCCATAACAGATCGATGGCACACCCCGATCAAACATGGGGGAATCGGATATAACCACAACGTCGGCACGGAGTTCATCAGAGTGATCGCGGACAAATCCGTCTAGATGCTTGCTGCCAACTTCTTCCTCACCTTCGATAACAAATTTAATATTAACGGGAAGATTTCCACCATCAGTCAAGTACGCTTCGACCGCCTTAAAATGCATAAATATTTGGCCCTTGTCGTCAGCAGCGCCCCTGGCATAAATCTCACCTTCGCGCACAGTGGCCTCAAACGGAGGCGTCAACCATTCGTCCAACGGATCGACAGGTTGCACATCGTAGTGACCGTAAAACAAAATTGTAGGCACATCCTCGCCGGCCGCATGTAACCAATCCGCGTAGACGACCGGGTTCCCTGGTGTTTCAATCAACCGAACATTTTGAAGGCCAACCCGAGTGAGTTCGTCAGCCGTCCACTGGGCACATTGCCTTACATCGTCTAAATGTTCCGGTAACGCACTAACGCTCGGGATAGCCAGAAACTCCTTTAGTTCTTCGATATAACGATCTCGACTGGAATGAATGTGATTAGTAACGTTATCCATTTTAATTACTACCCGATCACGTGGCCCGCTCCATTACGACAACAGTGTCAGCTCACTGCCGACTCGGCCTTTCAACAGGAAGATCCTCTCGATCTCCCCACTCTTTCCACGACCCGAGATAATTTCTGACTCGCGGATACCCTAACAATCGAAGCGCCAGATAACTGTGTGCTGCCCGATAACCACCTTGGCAGTAAGAGATGACTTCCTTGTCCGGAGTTACACCGTTCTCCTCGTACATGCGCTGAAGCTCTGAGGCAGCCTTAAAAGCGCCACTGTCATCGAGATTGCGAGTCCATTCGATATGGACGGCGCCTGGAATTGCTCCACCCCGCTTAGCACGAACGTTCGTTCCATAATATTCAGCGTCGCTTCTAGTATCTAGTAATACAACACCATCACGACCCACCCTTGACGCAACGTCATCGCATGTCGCAACGCGATCACCGACAGAGATAATGTCCCATTCCACCTTATCAGGCATCGAAGTTTGAGTGGTCGCCTCGAAACCCTGACGCATCCAAGCACCAAATCCTCCGTCAAGAACGCGGGGACAAGAATGGCCGAACAACTCAAGAAACCAAAAGGCTCGTGCCGCACGTATTCCAGATTGTTCGTCGTAGACCACGGTTGGTTGGTCTTGGGACACACCCCGCGTGGTCAGCAAATGGCCAACCATCCACAGAAACGCCTCAAGCGGCGAAGGGCGCGTATCAATCAGACTTACACCAAAAAGGTCGAGGTGTACAGCGCCTGGAACGTGACCCTGAGCAAATTTCTCGGCCGTGCGTAGATCAATCATCAGCGGTGGAACTGAACCGCACCGTTGCTGTTCAAGCTCTTCCGGAGTAATCAGAAGCTCAGAATTTACGTACCCCTTCAACATCGCAGACATAGGTCATTGTTCCACAGCTGTGAACTGAAGGCTACGGACCAGACAAATCAGACTAGAAAAGCATACCGAAGAACAAATAGACCAGCGAAGAGAAACACCAGCCAATCAACATCTGACACTCGTCCTGTAGAAACCTTAAGAACCGCAAATGAAATAAATCCGAATGCAATACCGTCCGTAATGCTTACAGTTAACGGCATGAGAAGCATTGTCAGAAACGCCGGGATGGCTTCAGTTGCATCATCCCATTTTATGTTGCGGACGTTACGCAGCATCATCGTTCCTACCACTATCAACGCGGGAGCAATCACGGGATATAGAGTCACCGAGTTATCAAGCTGGTAGCCACCACCAATCATCGCCACGAATGGAGCAAAGAATAGCGCCAGAAAAAACAGCGCTGCCATTACAACCGCCGTTAAGCCCGTCCGACCACCAGCAGCCACGCCAGTAGCGCTCTCGATATAGGCCGTGACCGTCGACGTACCAAGCCCAGCGCCAACGACAGTACCAACGGCGTCAGCCATAAGTGCGCCACGTGCGCGAGGCAAGACACCGTCCTTCATCAAACCCGCCTGTTCGGCCACCCCGACCAGCGTACCGACTGAATCAAATAAGGCCAAAAATAGAAAAACTAGAATGACAGCAGCCATATCAGGCTGCAGTGCCGCCAAAAGGTCAAACTCCAGAAAAGTTGGACGGATGGATGGCGGCAAACTTGCGAAACCTTGATACTCCGTAACTCCAGTCAACCAAGCTACGGTACCGGCAACAAGTAGACCAATAAGTAACGCTGACCGAAAGTTCCATACCGAGAGAACCGCCATCACGGTGAAACCAGTCAAAGCGACCATAACCGGCGTAGTGCGCAGGTCTCCAAGCATGACAAGCGTCCCAGGCGAATCAACAATGACTCCTGCCCACTGCAACCCGACCATGGCGATTAACAAACCAATACCGACCGCAATCGCATGCTTAAGTGAATTTGGAATTACCGTGATCAAGCGTTCACGCAAACCGATACCCGCTGTGATTACAAAGAGCATGCCTGCAAGTGCTACGGCGCCTAGTGCT
Organism: uncultured Vicinamibacteraceae bacterium; assembly: GCA_964624855.1. Taxonomy (GTDB): domain Bacteria; phylum Acidobacteriota; class Vicinamibacteria; order Vicinamibacterales; family UBA8438; genus CAUZIB01. The sequence continues at coordinate 10,816 of CAZUZW010000024.1, read as the reverse complement.
GTCTGCCAAGGAATACCAGACGCCAGAACAACCGTAAAAGCAAAATAGAAATTGTGTCCCATCGCCGGAGCAACGGCGATGGGGTAGTTTGAGAACAATGCCATCATCAGCGTCGCGACGCCACTAGCGACACACGTGGCGACAAAGACGGATCCGAAATCCATACCGGCTGCGCTAAGTACTGTTGGTTGAACGAAAATGATGTATGCAAGCGTGAAGAACGTGGTGCTACCAGCTAAAACTTCGGTCCGAATCGTCGTGCCTAATGCAGACAAGTGAAACGTGCGTTCAATCAAAGAGTTCATCTTATAGAAGACCACAAACCATCATCTTTGCGAACACGCCCCTCGTCACGAAGCTTGACTAAATGCGCCAATACGTTTTCTCTTGCCATGCGTTGAAGTGCTCCAGACAGGCTTGAATACACCTGAACAACAATCGCGTCTACTTCAACCGGCCGGTCCCCAAGAACGTTAAGAATCTCGATCTCTCGATGCTGGCGATGTGCGACATATTGTTGAACCACTGACGACAGGTCATCTATTTCTGGGCCGTGCGCCGGAAGGACGCGGGTGGGCTCAAGGGCCTGTATCAGCTCGAGACTACGAAGATACGCTGTGAGGCTACCACCACGGCTCACGGGAATGACGACACTAGCGCCTTTGATCAGAAGGTCACCACAGAACAAGGTCCGAGTCTCTTCGTCAAAGAAACAGACATGGTCAGGAGAGTGCCCCGGAGTGTGAATGACACGAACATACCCATCGCCAACAGATATCTGATCACCATCAGCTAGAGCGACCCACGGCACCGCGAACTGGTTGTCTACGTCCAACCACGGCATCTTGGCAAACCTTAAGCCTGGCCATCTTCCAGCGAGATGACTTGCTCCGGCCGCATGATCAGGATGCCCGTGAGTGACAAGAACACGGGTCAGCGCGTTACCAGCCAAGGCATCCCTAACAGCCGCTAGGTGTTTTGGATGACCAATTCCGGCATCAATTAACGCCGGTTCACTTCCGCTAATTAGATAGGTATTGTTACCAGAACCCGTGTACGGCCCAGGATTAAAACCAGAAATGAGGGTAACGGCCACAAGATTAACTATCCGATATGGCAGCAAGTAGTTGACGTCGACCTCGGTGCCCGTCAATTATACTGCGTGCCAGATTCCACTTCGATCACCGAAACCTTTACATCGCAAGAACGTCAACTTCTTGAACCATACTTCGGTAACGTCGATCACCAAGTGTTTGTGCTGACCAATTTACCCGAAGTGGTCAAGGGTGCGTTGTTTGCTCGATACTCACGGTCGGCGAAAACAGTCCGTCGCCTTTTTCTCGATGAATTCCTTGATCAGCTTGTTACTGGAAATTCCCAAGATACGGTTGGACTTGGCCGAGCAGAACGCCTGTACGAGCGTGTTTTCAACCAGTACGGTGACGACTCCGTCGCGCAACTCGGTGGTGCCCATATTGCCTGTGAAGGTGTGTCGAACGTTTTGACAAAAGTACTCGAACGTGGTCGTCTCATGTCTTATCTCGAACAATCCACACGATATGTCCCCTATACGGACAAGCCGAATGGACGGTGGAAATACGTGGTTCCGCCCGAACTCACGAACGCTAACGACAACACCTTAGTCTCGGCTTTCTCAGCCACTCTGGACCACGCATTTGAGACTTATGCTAAATGGATAGCTCCTGTTCAAGCGCACTTTTCGGCACTTTACCCACAATCACCAGACGATTCGGATGCCGTCTACAACGCGGCTATCCGCGCAAAAGCACTTGATGCCCTTCGCGGCCTGTTACCTGCTGCAACACGATCAAATGTTGGACTGTACGGGTCAGGTCAAGCCTATGAGGGACTGCTGCTCCGGATGCGTGCTAATCCGCTCACCGAGGCACAAGAGGTCTCAAACCTTATGCTGCCAGAGCTTCGCAAGGTCATTCCAGCTTTTCTTCTGAGAGTCGATCGACCAGACCGAGGAGTTCGTTGGAGTCAATATCTTTCAACAACCCGCAACAACACCGCACAACTAACTCGCACGATGGTTGAAGACATTGACCCCATAGATAGTCCTGAAGTTACGTTAACCGACTTTGATCCAGAAGGAGAGATCAAGGTTGTAGCGGCGGCCATGTATGCAAGTTCATCGCTTCCAGAAAGTCAGTTGGTCAACCTTGCTCGACAAATGTCAACCGGCGACCGCATTAGCGTCTTACGATCGTATGTGGGTAATCGGATCAACCGTAGGCACCGTCCAGGTAGAGCGTTTGAGCGTTCCACATATTGCTTCGACATCCTGTCAGACTACGGAGCATTTCGAGACCTCCAGCGTCATCGAATTTTGTCAATTGACTGGCAGCAACTTGGCCCATCGAATGGATATACAGCTCCGGCCGCCATCGAAGACGTTGGCGCCTTGTCAGATTGGCGTCAAGTGATGGACAGGTCAGCTGAACTGCATCATCGGTTAGAGACAACCGTATCGCCACTGGTAGCCCAATATGCTGTATCAATGGCCTATCGCATCAGGTTCTATATGCACATGAACGCCCGAGAAGCGATGCATGTCATAGAGTTAAGAACCGCACCCCAAGGTCATCCCGCATATCGACGAGTCTGTCAAACGATGCATCGGCTGATTAGAGACCAGGCCGGGCATCACGCCATCGCCGATTCTTTGACCTTCGTGGACCACTCTGACGTAGAACTAGAACGCCTGGAAGCAGAAAGGGCTACCGCCCGACGAACACAGCAACCGGAATAAAACACCAACACCTTTGCCCCACCATCAGACTCAGGAGTCGTTAATCCCATTGGACACATCGCTGTGACGTTCGAATTCTGAAAGATACGTCAGAGTCTCCAATGAAGTCATTCGATCAAGAAATAACACACCATCAAGATGGTCAGTCTCATGCTGAATCACACGGGCAGGGAACCCTGACGCCGTCATCGTATGTTCTCGCCCATCGCGGTCTAACGACCGAACACGAATCTCGTCTCGACGTGGCACCATTCCACGAATGTCTGGGATGCTCAAACAGCCCTCCCAGTCATCCTCTGTCGAGTCTCCGATCGGCATAATTTCTGGATTGACCATCACAACTGGCGGCATACCTCCATCCGGATCATCAATACCAGCAACAAATAGACGAATCCCCACGTGCACCTGAGGTGCAGCCAAGCCAATTCCCTGATACTCACGCATGGTCTCAAACATGTCATCGATCAATCGCTGCGTCGTATCATTCATGAGTTCTGACACTTCGACCGAGCGCGCCGGTGTTCTGAGTACGGGATGCCCGAGACGGGCCACCTTAAGAATAGACATGCTTGCCGATTATACGTTAGGGTGCTAATTCGAATATGTCACCCCACGCCAACCATGAAATCTACCGCTTTTGCTCCCGATGCGGCCAAACCATGGTCCAACGACTTCTTAAAGATGGTGAACCCAAGCGGCCAGTCTGTGAAGCATGTGGTTATGTCGTTTATCTCGACCCGAAAGTTACCGTTGGAACGATTATTAGTAACGCCAATAATCAGGTTGCTCTAGTACGTCGCGCCATTGAACCTGGCTACGGCAAGTGGAGTTTTCCAGGTGGCTACGTAGACCGAGGTGAAACGCTCATTGCTGCCGCAGCACGTGAAGCATGGGAAGAAGCTCGATTAGAGATTCGCGTAGATGGGCTGATAAATATTTACTCGTATCCGGAACAAACATCAATCGTAGTGGTCTACGGCGCAACCTCGATTGGTGGCCAACTTCGAGCTGAAGACGAATCTTTAGAAGCCGGATGGTTCACCGAAGCAGACGTACCATGGTCAGAACTAGCCTTTCCAAGTACACAGGAGGGTCTCCGGCAGTTTTTTCAAGGTCTTCTTTCGCCCCACATCGTGTAGTCACCCTTGATTCGATCATGTTGTTAAAATGAAAACCACTAGAGAACCAGTAAATTCATTGCGGGTGGCTAACTTGGTTACCCGGTAGAGTCGCGAGGCGGAAAGCTAAAACTCTCCACCTCCACTGCATCCACTGCCTCCGTAATCATCTCATCTACGGCCAACTGTGACTCAGCATGTTCGACCTGGTCTAGATGGGCTTTCGTCGCCGGGTGGCGAGGTGTAAACAACTGACAGCAATCCTCATCTGGAATAATTGAAATTGGATAAGACCCAAGTCTACGAGACTCATCCGAAATCTCGTCTTTATCAGAACCTACCAGTGGTCGAAGCACTGGCAGAGTGACAACAGCATTGATGACGGAAAGATTTTCAATGGTCTGAGACGCAACCTGCCCCACGGATTCACCCGTCACAAGAGCGCGGGCCCGACAGCGCCTTGCGAGACGTTGTGCGATCCTCATCATGAAGCGTCTATAGAGGACAACGCGAAGTGGTGCAGGTGCGGAGAGCACAATCCGCCGTTGGATATCGCCAAATGCAACGAGATACAAGCGAGACTGCAACTGATAGCTCGTTAGCAATTGTGTTAATTCTCTGACTTTGTCTATCGATGCGTGAGATAACAGTGGATAACTGTGGAAATGCACGAACCGAACGCGACATCCCCGTTTCATGAGTCGATAAGCCGCCACCGGCGAATCGATACCACCTGACAGCAAACTCATCACTGGGCCACTCGTACCAGAAGGCAGGCCACCAGGCCCAGGATACTTATCGATTGAATAAAAAGCCTCTGTTGGAAGTATTTCAATCCAGATAACGAGGTCAGGATGAACAAGATCAACATTCCATCCGATTGCAGTCTTAACACGACCCCCAACTTCCCTCTCAATTTCCGGAGAAGTCAGCGCATAGGATTTGTCGGCGCGTCGAGCGGTCACCCGAAAGCTTTTGATGTCGCCATGACTCTCCGTAGACAACGTCTCTACAATCGATGTCGACAATTGATCAATCGACCGAGACGACCGAGAAGCACGTCCAAAATTCGCGACACCAAAGGTGCTAGCTATTCGTTGTTTGACCTTATCCCAGTCAGCCTTAGGGCCAAGTACCAACTCTAACCGGCCCATAAGTGGCCGGACACGGACCACATCAAGGTCAGCAGTAACAGCTCTGAGGTTAGAAACCAACCGGTCGACAAACCAAGGCCGGTTACGACCCTTTAGAGCAATTTCTTGATAGCGAACAATAACGGAATCCATGTATCGGTTCTATTGGTGGAACTGTTCAAAGGCGAGGTTGGCGGCATTATGCCCACTTGCCACTGCACTTTCGATTGTGCCGGGCAGCCCTGTCTCGATCCAATCCCCGGCAAGAAATAAACCAGAGATACCAGTTTGAGAATCTGGTCGCTGAGGCTGGCCAGGCGCCAATGAAAATGTGGCTTGGCGTTCACGAATCACCATCCCATGTACGAGTTCAATCCTATCAACCGCTGGTATGGTTAATCTTAAATCAGACAAAACCAACTCGATTATGGCAGCGTCGGGAAGCCCCACCAAGCTCTCCGCTGCACTTGACACCAACGTCACGCGCGCGCCGGAAGACCTAGCACTCGACTGGTTGGCGAACAGCCACTGTATCTTCTTACCCAACAACCCGAGGAATGGTTCTGTTGTGACTGGTGATTTAAACCACAGATGCACACTGACGATTGCCGCTGAATCCATAGCTTCGGCTCGTTCCACTGTGGCAACTAACGACGGTGGCACCGGATTAATTACCCTTGAGAGGGCGAACCACGGCACTGCGACAATAACTACCGGTGCATCGAGCAACTGATTGCGGGCCTCAACTCCAACGAGACGACCGTCAACGAGCGCGACCCGTCCCGCAGCACGAGTCCAAACCGCACCCCCATGCGTTTCGATAAAACGACGGGCCGGGATCGCATAAAGTGACTCCAGAGGCCGATTAGGGAGAACGATGGCTGAATCCGTGACTTGGGAACCACAGAGTTCGCCCAAGACTCTTGCAAACGGCTTTGCGGAGGCGACACGTGCACTTTGATTGAGTGCCGCCAGTGCCAGTGGCTCCCACAAGAGCTCTCGCAGGCGCCGCGCCTGACCGCAGCGTATCAACCAGTCGTGCACAGTTTCATCTTCCGTGACGATATCAGCAGGGAAATCGTTATTCTTACGTCGCCGCAGCCGCCGAAGCGGTCCGACCATTCGCAAAGCAGACAGCTTCTCAGAAAAACTCAGCTCCTTCCATTCAAGCACACCCCCAATCAAATGAAGTGGAGCTGAAAGATCCGGGCAAGCAAAACAAATAGGTCGACTGTTTTCATCAACATAACTAACTCTTAACCTGTCTTGTATATGAACGTCTTTGTCGGCACCAATAGTTCTTAGGAATCGTAGAGTTTCCCGATAACAACCGAACATGACGTGCTGTCCGTTGTCGACCTCATCGTTGGTAAAGTGATCCGTGTACGAAGTGGCACGACCACCTAACTTCGGGCGGCTCTCAAGGACCACAACTCGGAAATTGTGGGAAGACAACTTTACTGCAGCACTCAACCCGGCAAAACCGCCTCCAATGATGGCGGCATCATATTTGCTCATTGTCTTCAGGCGCCACGTCGCATAGTCATACTTCTGTGCAGGCTGCACAGAATAGCTTGACTCCATACAATCGTAGCAATCATGGCCCTTCGAGGACGCGGCACGCGTACAACTTCAGAGAACACATCGTACCCACGCCGTTCAATGCGCTTCAGGATTTCAAAATAAATCGTCCGCATGATCTCTGCAGCGACGAGATTCATCTTGTCTGCTGATGGAATAAGATGCGTCGCTTGTTGATAGAACTTGCGAGCTCGCTGGCACTCAAATCGAATTAATTCATGGACGGGCGTTGACATCCCTTGGCGGAGAACCTCAGGACTACATCCAAACCGCCGAAGATCCTCAAGTGGTAAATACAAACGCCCCGCTTCAAGATCAGTCGGCAAATCACGAATTATGTTGGTTAGTTGTAACGCCACTCCTAAGTTAATTGCATAATCTTGTGCACGTCTGTCGCTATAGCCAAAAATCTCGATGCAAACGAGACCAACCGACGACGCCACACGCAGACAATATTCATAAAGTTCATTAAAGGTTTCGTACCGGCGACTATGAATATCCATTTCGACGCCTTCAACTAAATCTTCCAGCGGCTGACGCGGAAGATTGAACTGTTTCACATAAGGCTTCAATTGGCGTCCCTGCACTGTCAGCGGTTCCTTTTCGGTAAAGCAATAATCCACTTCACGACGCCAACTAGCCAGCTCAGACTCGAGAACAGCTGCTGTTCGATTCGTCATGACTCCATCCACGGTTGGCAGATCAACTGCGTCATCCACCGCCCGACAAAAATCCCAGACAGCGATGATTGCCCGCCGTTTGTGGTCTGGAAGCACGAGAAACGAATAGTAAAAGCTGGTATCTCGACTCACGGTAAGCGCTGCCAATTAGCAGCCTTCCATATTATGGGCAAGAAATCGCTAGGCCCTAGTTTCGGTCGCCTCATACGAGGATCGTAGTCACTTGATTCTAGTTGGTCGAGAATCCGGCAACCGCCCAGCCAAGTGAAACGTAACTCCCAACCTAATCTGCCACCAACCTCATCGCAAACAGATCGTCCCAAGTCGAATAGCTGTCGATTGCGACTGGTAACATCGGCGATGGTAGCCCGCCACGCCTGAGAAAGTTGATCGCTGTCCAATTCTGACTCGCTAGCGCAAAACTTTCGGCTGACCTCCGACGGGATATAAAGTCGACCCCGTTGCCAATCGACATCGAAGTCTTGGAGAAAATTTGCGATTTGCAGCGCGGAACACAAACAGTCCGAAGCTCGTTCTAGAGCCTCCTCCTGCCGTCCCGCAATCCTGAGAACCAATCGCCCGACCGGATTAGCAGACCGCCGACAATAATCGAGTAGGGCCTCCCAACTCTCATATCTATCGACGGTGACATCCTGCCTAAAGGCACTTATAAGGTCTTCGAAAAGATTTACTGGAAGATCGCATCGTGTCATCGTGTGATTTACGGCCGCAAAAACGAGATCGATCGACTGATCGGAATCAGGGTTCACATCTCCACTCACCGCAGCATGGAATCTACGTAACCACTCGTCTAGCAGCTTCAGTCGTTCATTCGGAGTACGGTCGCCCTCATCAGCGAAATCATCAGCATAGCGAGCAAACGCGTAGACAGCCGCAATATGAGGGCGCATCTCAGCTGGTAGGACCCACGATGCAACTGGAAAATTCTCGTAATGGCGCCGCGCAACATCAGCACAAGTCGCGTAGGCTCTGGAAAATGACGGATCCAACTTAGACACCGTTTGATAGCATAGTGCTCAATGCGCGACTTCGTCGCGGTCTTCATCGTTTTTCTGCTCGTGGCGTTCGCCCTTCGCATGGCCACCTCTCTCCAGTGGTACAAGCGGGGGCAGTCCAAGATTCGTCGGACAATAACAGCGTCAGGTCAGTCGATCATCGCTGAAATTCCTGGAACTGACGGCCTAGAATTCTTCACAGAAGACACCAGAGCATTTCACTGGAAAAAACGCATAATTCAAAAGGAAGAAATTCGATCAACGCGTTTATTGATCAGCGGTGCACCAATCTCCGTTCGAATCTCACAATTACTTCCAGACCCCACGCCGCTACCACCATCAGATTTCCAGCAATCGGATACTATCGAACGGGAACACTGGGATGTTGCGATTGATCTCAAAAACACAACCGTTGTCGTCGAGTGCGGTTCGATTCGGGAGCGAGTCTCCCAAGAACTGGCTAGACAGGTCTTTGAGGCAGTGGCGAACGATATCGAACTCAGAGAAAAAGCGCAGCCGCCAGAACGGCTTACCACTTCTGCTCAGGAATCTCGTAACGACGGTTAGTCACCCGTGCCAACACAAAAAGAAGATCGGATAAACGGTTGACATACTTAAGCACTTCCGACGGAACACAACTGGAGTCAATAGCCACAATATTGCGCTCTGCTCGTCGGCAAACCGATCGAGCGATATGAAATGTTGCCGCCGTTCGGTTTCCCCCAGGAAGGAGAAAGCTTTGAAGTGGACTGAGTTCAGCCTCGTAACGATCAATTGCGTCCTCGAGGCGACGCACTTCAAGCTCTCCAATAGTTGTCTTCTGTGCTCGATTTCGACTGGGGTCCCGTGGGTCAGCCAGACGTGCACCAACAGCAAATAAGTCCCGCTGAATCTGAAGGACCACCGCCGCAAGGTCGTCCTCCATGCCGGAGGACAGTGCCGAACCAAGGATTGCATTCAATTCGTCGATGTCTCCGTACGCGGTCACTCGCTGATCACACTTCGGCACCCGCGTGCCATCAAACAACGCTGTCTCTCCGCCATCACCTGTCTTTGTATAGAGTTTCATGTCTGCGCCACCGTCTTTACAGTCGGGACATTACTATACTGCTGCATCACAGACCATGTCCGCCGTCAAATATAGCAACGTAACACCTCTTCCCTCTCCAGCCGCCCGTCGGCGTTTTCGACGTCGGTTGTTAAATTGGTATCACCGTCACGGTCGAGATTTACCGTGGCGGGACACACGCGATCCATACCATATTCTGGTTTCAGAGATTATGCTGCAACAAACCCAAGTGGACCGGGTCTTACCAAAATACCTGGAGTGGCTCGAGATATTTCCGTCATTCGAGTCGCTGGCCGCGGCTACGCCACGCCAGGTCAAGCAGAGGTGGTCCCCACTTGGATACAACGTTCGCCCAACGAGACTACACGCAAATGCTCGAGAGGTCGTCCAGGATTATGGTGGACAACTTCCCTCTGATGAAGCGACGCTCAGGTCGTTCAAAGGCCTTGGTGATTACACGGTTGGGGCCGTCAGAAGCTTCGCCTTCGGTATGAGGGCTGCAATCGTCGATACAAATATCTCGCGGTTGATTTTTCGGATATTTATCGCCCAGGGTGACCCAACGGACCATAAGATCAAACGTCACCTCTGGAAACTCTCGGAGACGCTGTTACCACAGAAAAGTGTGTTTGATTTCAATCAAGCCCTGATGGACTTCGGAGCTACTGTATGTGTAGCACGGACCCCACACTGTCCGGAGTGCCCTATGCGGAAAGATTGTCGGTCGTTCAAAATAAACAACCAAACATCGAAGGCCAAAAATCCTCGCTAATCAGAAAAAGGTAACTCCGTCACCTCTGCCGGCACTCGCTCAGATCCAGCATCAACATGAAGTAATGTTCCAGGCTCGAGCCATTTTCGATCCACATAACCTAACCCAATCATGGTCCCAGTCGTTCCAGAAAAACCTACACTGGTTATCTTCCCCACTGTCTCAGCACCAGACCACAAACGTGCACCAACGCTTGGCCCAGAAGATTGATCACACAGGCTTTTCATTCGGAGTCCAATCAATTTTCTCGCCAACCGACCATGGCCACGATGAAGAATCCTTACAACTACTTCCTGCCCCACGTAACACCCTTTTGTGAAACTAATCGCACGATTTTCAATCCCAGCTTCCAGTGGAATGACGTCGGCATTAAGATCGTTTGGAAAGACTGGGCGACCTTGTTCGATGCGGATTACATCGGCAGTGTTTTCGTCGACTTCAGAGCACCCAGCTTCCAGTAACATACGCCGTAGGTCCTCCATTGTCTCTCGCTCAGCCCACAAAGAAAATCCGTTAATGCCAAACGGATCGTTATGGCTGACAATCAATGACGCGCCACCTACTGACAACTGCTGGCATACATTAACTGGCCAACGACCAATCTGATCCGACACCTGAGGAAGGACTTTCGCAAGATACGACTCCGCCTTCGGACCGGCGAGAACATATCC